>NZ_CDWRCL010000079.1:0-15718 GCF_977927575.1 Frankia sp. CcCS3 | reverse complement strand
CAGGCTCGGCCCCGGTCGAGCGGTCCCGCCGGAGCGGTCGCAGCACCGCCCGACCCGGCGGGCGCAGCCCGGCCGCGCCGAGCAGCGCGCCGGAGGCCGCGAGCTGGACGTTGCCGAACGTGTCAACGAGGACCACCTCGGTCTCCACGGTGCCATCCGGGCGTAGCCGAGCCAGGGCCGCCCGCGGACGGACCAGGGTCGCCGGCTCCACCGGCTCACCGACCTCCTGGAGCGGCGTCCCACGCGCCAGGGCGGCAGCCACCGGGGCGAAGACCTCCCGGCCGTGGAACGTCGCGGGGGTTCCGGGCCGCACCGCCAGCGTGACCGCGGCCTCGATCCCCCCCAACCGCTCGGCCGCGGAGATCAGCAGGCCGTTGTCGGGCCCGACCAGGTGACCGCCGACCGCGCGCAGTGCCAGGGCCCGGCGCGACGTGCCCACCCCGGCGAGGTGCACCCCCCGAGGCAGGGAACCCACCGTCTGGGCGAGCACGGCCGCCCCCCGCCGCACGTCCCCCGGCGGCACCAGGTGGGTCACGTCGATGATCCGGGCGTCCGGCACCGTCTGCAGGATCACCCCGTGGCAGGCTGCAACAAAGCCGTCGGCGAGTCCGTAGTCAGTGGTGAAGCTGATGCACCTCACCGGCTCAACCTGACGTCAACCCGACGGCCCGGAGACGGGCGCCTCGCCGAGCCCGCTGCCGTCCCGGCCCGGTGGGTCCGGATGGCCGTGCACCCAGCCCTCGTCATCCACCCAGCCCTCGCTGTCGACCACCCGGTGGGGATCGGCCTCCAGGGCCGGCGGCTCGCCCGCCGCCGGCTGGCCCGGATCGTAGCTGGCGGACCGGTCGCGTTCGGGCGCCGGACCGCCATTGGCGATGACCACCGCGACCCACGGAATGATCACGGCCATCGCGACAGCGACAAACCGCAGCCAGCCGTGGAAGGCGACCACGGCGAGCACGAAGCAGAGCATCCGGAACATCATCGAGAGGAGGTAACGCACCTCCCGCCGATGGATGTCCGACTGCCGCGACCGGGCCGCGGACGTGATCAGGACCGTGTCCTGCCGCCTGAACATCACGCGTACACCTCGATGGCTCTCACTCCCCGACCGGCGCGCCGCCCCGCGCCTCCAAATATCCTCCTCACCGGCGCCCTGGGAAAATGCTGGCGGCCGGCGTGCGACGGTGCGGACCAGGAACCATGGCGCCCGCCGGGCGCCGTGTCGAACGACACCATGTCGGATAGCATCATGTTGCACTATGTCGTGTGACATAATGTCAAGTAACACTATGGTAGATAGCACTATGTCAAGTGGCACTATGGAGTCGAAATGAAATAACTTGCGCGTTTCGAACCCTCCACAGGCCTGTAACCTGCGATGATGCTCTCGATCACGTATTTGTTACTTCATTACGTCCCCTATGTCAGATGACATCGTGTCGAATAACACTATGTCGGGTGACGCTGTGTTAGATGGCGCCAGGTTGGACGGGAATCCGGCCCGGATCCGCCGACCGGATGAACAGCCGGTCGTGTACACCCGTACGGTGCACCAAGCTGTGCCAGAACGTTCATGTAACGGTCGGCTGGCCGTCTGCGGCACGGCTCCATACCCTGCCACGGTGCTCGTGTGCGCATAGCGGTGATCACCGAGTCGTTCCTCCCCCATGTCGACGGGGTGACGAACACGGTCTGTCGAGTGCTGGAACACCTGCGGGACCGGCAGCACGAGGCGATGGTCATCGCGCCGGCTCCGGCGCCCGCCGCCCGACGCGCGGCGGCGCGCAGCCACGCCGGCGCACCGGTGCTGTGGGCGCCGTCGGCTCCCCTACCGGGTTACCCGGCGTTTCGCTTCGCAGTCCCGTGGCCCGGGCTTCCCGCCGCCTTACGGGAGTTCGACCCGGACATCGTCCATCTGGCGGCGCCCGCCGGCCTCGGGGCGCAGGCGGTGTTCGCGGCGCGGCGGCTCGGCATACCGAGCATCGCCGTCTACCAGACGGACATCGCCGCGTTCGCCGCCCGCTACGGGCTGGCCACCGCGGAACGCACGATCTGGCATTGGCTGGCCATCGTACACCGGCTCGCGGCCCGGACCCTCGCGCCGTCCTGGGATGCCGTCGACACCCTCCTGAGCCAGGGCGTGCAACGGGTCGCCCGCTGGAGTCGAGGGGTGGACCTCGAACGCTTCCACCCGGCGCACCGGGACGACGAACTGCGCCGCAGCCTCGCTCCGAACGGCGAGGTCCTGGTCGGCTACGTCGGCCGGCTGGCCCGGGAGAAGCGGGTGGAGCTGCTCGGAGCGGTGTCCGACATCCCGAACACCCGGCTCGTCGTCGTCGGTGACGGCCCCTCCCGCCCCACCCTCGCCCGGTCGATGCCGAACGCGGCGTTCCTCGGATTCCGCGCCGGGCAGGAGCTCTCGGCTGCGGTCGCGAGTCTCGACGTCTTCGTCCACACCGGCATCCACGAGACATTCTGCCAGGCGGCGCAGGAGGCCAAGGCGAGCGGGGTACCGGTGGTCGCCCCCGCGGCGGGCGGGCTGCTAGACGTTGTCGAGCACGGCCGCACCGGGCTGCACTACACTCCCGGCGACCCCGCGGCCCTGCGGGCGCAGGTCGCGGCCCTGGCCGACGACCTCCCTCGCCGGGTGGCGATGGGTGCGGCGGCCCGGGAGTCGGTCGTGGGATGCGGGTGGAGCGCAGTCGGCGACGAGCTGCTCGGCCACTACCGTGACGTGCTCGGCACCGGCGGCGGGGCCGGCCGCTTCGGCCGCCTCAGGCACCCCGGCCCGGTCATTGAGGGACGGAGCGGACGGCGGGGCGGACGACGGGACGGATGGGACGCACGCGAGCGGCCCGGGACGAGAAACGACGGGTGGTCAGCATGAAGATCGTGCAGGCGGCAAACTTCGTCGCGCCGGCCTCCGGCGGCATCCGGACGACACTGCGCCACCTCGCCGCCGGCTACACCGCGGCGGGCCACGAGGTCGTCCAGATCATTCCGGGCGAGCAGGACGCCGAACTGGTCCAGCCGGATGCCCGCGTGTTCCAACTACGCGCCCCCCGGCTACCCGGAACCGGTTACCGGATCATCACCGAGCCGTGGCGCGTCACCGACCTGCTCGACCGGGAACGGCCCGACCGGCTCGAGGTCCACGACCGGGCGACCCTGCGTCCACTAGCCCGATGGGCCCGCCGTCGCGGGGTGCCGTCGCTGGTCGTCAGCCACGAGCGGCTCGACCGCCTGCTCGGCACCTGGACACCCGCACCGCTGCGGGGAGTCCTGCCGGTCTCGACAGCCGCGGACCGGGCGAACGCTTCGCTCGCGGCCGCCTTCGACTCCGTCGTGGCGACGACGGCCTGGGCGGCGGCGGAGTTCGTCCGCATCGGCGCCGGCAACCTGCGCCACGTTCCGCTCGGCGTCGAGCTCGACCGTTTCTCCTCCGCTCACCACGACCTGACCCTGCGACGCGCCTTCGCCCGTGACCAGGAGGCGCTGCTGGTAGTGGCCAGCCGGCTGGCACCGGAGAAGCGGGTCGACCTCGCCGTGGACGCGGCAGCCGAACTCGTCCGCCGCCGGGTGCCGGCGCGCCTGGTGATCGCCGGTGACGGGGCCCATCGGGGCCGGCTGGAACGGCACGCGGCCGGGCTGCCGGTAACCTTCCTCGGGTTCGTGGCCGACCGGGAACGGCTCGCCGGCCTGCTGGCGACCGCCGACCTCGCGCTCGCCCCCGGCCCGGTGGAGACCTTCGGGCTGACCGCCCTGGAGGCGCTCGCCAGCGGCACCCCGGCAGTGGTGCACCACGCCAGTGCGCTCGCAGAACTGATCGTCCCGGGAGTAGGCGTGATCGCCGCGGGCAGCGGATTCACGTTCGCCGACGCCGTCGTGGACCTGCTGTCCGCCTCGCCGGCGCAGGTCCACGCGCGCCGGGTCGCGGCCCGGGCCCGCGCGGAGCAGTTCCCCTGGTCGACCACGGTCGCGGGCTTCCTCGCCTGCCACGACTCGCCCGGTCCGGCCGCCCCGGGCACGGCCTTCCCGCAGCCACCGGCGCCGCCGCTCGCGGCCTGACTCGCGGCCTGAAAGGCGGGCAGAGCCATGGACTCCCGTACCGGATCCCGACGGTTCGTCGCGCTGGGCGACAGCATCACGGTCGGCCTCGGCGACGGCGTGACGATGGGACGCGAACACCGCCGCTCCGCGACGGGAGGACGGGGCTTCGCCGCCCGGCTCGCCGCGTGCCTGGGCCCGGCCGGCGCCGTGGAATTCACCAATCTGGCCACCACGGGAGCGACCACGCACGACGTGCGTACCCGTCAGCTTCCCGTCGCCCTGTCGCTAGGCCCCCAGATCGCCAGCGTGATCGCCGGCATGAACGACGTGCTGAAACCGACGTTCGATCCGCTGCGGTTACGTCAGGACCTGGTCTGGACGGTGGGCCGTCTGCGGGCTGACGGAGTCGTCGTGCTCACCGCGACCATGCCCGATCCCAGCCGGCTGCTCCCGGTGCCGGCGCCGTTCGGCCGGATCCTGAGCGAACGGGTCGAACGGCTCAACGCGGCGGTCCATGCCGCGGCCCGGACGGACCCCGGGGTGTTGATGGTCGACCTCGGCGGGCACCCTGCGGTGCGCAGCCGGTCCAGCTTCGACGTGGACCGGATCCACCCGGGGCCACGCGGCCACCGCCTGATCGCGCAGGCGTTCGCCCATCGTCTGTCGCACGCCGGGGTAGCACTCGTGGGTCTGCCGGACGGACCCGATCATGAGGAACCGGCTCCAGGAATCATCGAGCATTCCTACTGGCTGCTGAGCGTGGGCCTGCCCTGGCTGGCCGGGCGGTGCCTGCCCAGAGGCGACAAATGGCGCTATCACCCGGAAAAAGGTCTGGTACGGCCTCCTCGGCGAGCCTGAAGGCTCCTCGATTGCCTACGGTAGGCAATGTGCTTCCCGCCCTGTCAGCGTCGCCCCGGTCCGGAGTCCTCACCGGATGGGGCAATGCGTGGCTTGCCGGGCTCGTCGGGCTCGACGACGTCATCACCCAGATGCACCGCGCGCTCGGCGGCGAGGCGGCGCCGCACACCCTCGGCGACGAGCCGCTCGTGCTGGGCCTGGGAGCCCTGCGTTCGGCCGGAGCGCAACGGCTCCGGCTGGTCCTGCCCGCCCCCGGGGACGCCACCGGCCTGCCCGGCCCGGCGGAGGTGAACAGGGACGCGATCACCGCCGGGGAGGCGATCATCGTAATCGGCCCGAACCCACCGCTGGTGCTCGTTCCCGGGGTCGTCGTGCACGGGCCGGCCCTGGAGGGGCGGCTGGAGTCGGTGCACTGGCGGGTGCTCGTCGCGTCCCGCGTGCCACCGCCCGGAGCCGGCCTGCGCGCCGCGGAACACGACCTCAGCAACGCGATCCGCACCACGACGGCCGCGCTCATCGACCTCGACATCGCAAGCGCTCGCCCCGAGGTGCTCGCCCTGCTGCGCGACCGCGGGGAGGAGGAGCCGGGCCCGGGGCTGGGCCCGGGTCATCCACCGGGGGCGCACGCCCTGCTGGCCCGGGCGGAGCGGTTGTCGGCCCTGCTCGACCTCGCTGCCCGGGACGACGGTGCCGCGGTGACCGCGAGCGAGATCGCCCGCAGGTCCGCGGCGCTGCGCAACCTTTCCGCGGCAGTGCGTCGCGCCTATGCAGCAGCCTACGATGCCTTCGACCCGACGTACGCCCCTGTGCCGCCCTCGAACTGACGATCTGACGATCGCCGGCTGCCCGCCCCGGCCGGCCCCGGCCGGCTCCGATCAGTTCAGCCGAGGGCAGAAGTGCCCGGCCGGATCGTCCGGGCGGCCGCACAGGACGCACGGTGGACGCCCGGCGGCAACGATCGTGCGGGCTCGTTCGATGAAGGCACGGGCCTGTTTGATCGACAGTCCCACCCGCAACGAGTCGAGCTCGTCCTCGCTCTCGGGGAGCCGGAACTCCCCGGGGGACAGCCCGGCCGCCTCGACGAAGACCCGGTGGCCGTCCCAGGACACCGTGAGCTGGCCCAGATGGAAGTCCTCCTCGAACGGGGCATCCAGCGGGGCAAGATCGATCTCGACGTCCGAAGCGGTCGGAAGCACGATGCCCTGGGTCTGGCCCACCTGGCCTAGCAACGCGGTCAGCCCCTCCGCCAGGGCGGTGACCTCGGTCTTCTCCAGACCGACCGTCACGACCTGACCACGCCCGGCAGCCTGCAGGAAGAAGATCCGGTCACCCGGCTGGCCGACGGTTCCCACCACGAACCTTTCCGGGGATTCGAACACGTAGCGCCGCATATCTCCGATCGCTCCGTTACCTTGACTCGCTTCGTCGTTCGGTCCTGATCGCTTCGTTCCCCATCAGTATCGGTTCCCCATCAGCCTCGGCTCACCATCAGTATGGCCGCCTCGCCATGCGGTCCGCCCTCCCCCACCCTCCTGGCTTCAGGACCACCCCGGATTCGGGTCCGCGGGGGTTCAGGTCCGCGGCGGCCCGAAGGGCTCGCAGCAGTGCGCGGGGCAGTCCGCCGGCCAGGGCCCGAGGCCGGTCAGCGACCGTCGGGCGCCGCCGGGACGACGCAGCTCCTCGATCAGTTCTCCCACCATCGAGACGAACCGCGGATCCACCCCGACGGTGCCCGCCCGCGTCGCCGGCAGGCCCAGCTTCCGCGCCCGTTCCAGGGCCCCCACGTCGAGGTCATAGCGGACCTCCATGTGATCGCTGACGAATCCCAGCGGAATGATCACGGTACTGGCGGCCCCCGCCGCGGCCAGCCGCGCGAGCCGATCGCGCACGTCCGGCTCGAGCCACGGCACGTCCGGCGACCCACTGCGGCTACAGAAGGCCAGGTCGAAGGGATGACGCACGCCGGTGATGCGTTCGATCCCCTCGGTGATCACCGCTGCGGTAGCCCGCAACTGGTGAGCGTAGGCGCCCTCGCCACGCCCGCTGGCGCGGGCCTGCGCGAGGGGGAGCGAATGCGCGGTGAAGATCAGATGGGCATCGGGACGCACCTTCGCCGGCAGGTCGGCCAGCGCCGCGACGCCGCGGTCCACCATCGGCTCCACGAACCCCGGATGGTCGAAGAACAGCCGCAGCTTCACCAGCTCGGGCGCACGGTCCCCCACCGCGGCGGCGGCCGCCGCGAGGTCCTCCCGGTACTGCCGGCATCCCGAGTAGGACGAGAAAGCCGAGGTGACGAAGCACGCGGCACGCCGGATGCCGTCGGCGGCCATCTGGGCGACCGTGTCGGTCAGATAGGGCGCCCAGTTCCGGTTCCCCCAGTAGACCGGCAGCCCGGGCAGCTCCGCACGCAACGCGGCGACCAGCGCCCGGTTCTGCTCGTTGAGGGGGCTACGCCCACCGAACAGGTGGTACTGCTCGGCGACGACCGCCAGCCGGGAGGCGGGGATGTCCCGGCCCCTGGTCACGTTGCGGAGGAACGGCAACACGTCGCCGGGCCCCTCGGGACCCCCGAACGAGACGAGCAGCAGAGCGTCCACGTCCCCCGGTGCCCCGGCCCCGCTCATCTCGGCACGCTGCCGGCGATCTCCGCCGGATAGTTCGGGAAGTAGCGGGTGATCTCGGACAGCTCGAAGGTGGGCAGGATGGACCCGGCCGGTTCCCGCGCGAGCAGGAACGCGAACGACGCGCGGACCAACGCGATCAGGCCCGGCACATCGTCGGGCGAGAGCCCCACCGCCGCGAGCACCTTGTCATCGACCTGCACCCGGTAGTTGAAGGAGAGCCCGCGGACTCCCGGAGACGTCTCCTCCGCGACCTCGACATCGAAGTCGCGGCCGCCGTATGGTTCCACCCGAATCACGCCCACCGACCCACCCCCTCGCGGTTGCGCCGACCGCACCGCCGCAGCCGCCTCAACTGCTGAGCCACCTCAGCTGACAGGGATGGCGCGCCCTTGGTTTCGATCAGCCAGCGGCGTGGCGGCACGGCGACGCCGCGCCACCTACGATATCCGTTAAGGCGCGCCGGATGCGTCGTCGGCGGGCAAGAAGATCGCCCGGACCGACCTCCGCGCGGCAGCCGGGGCGGGCACCGGCCCACCCGGGCACCATCGCGGGCGATCCAGTCGATGATCAGACGGCCAGGTGAGCCTTCATGGCGCGGGCCCGCTCGCCGAGCTCGGGCATTCCCACGACCGTGACCCCGGCCGCGCCGAGCAGTTCGTACTCGACCGCGACCCGACTTTGACCAGCCTGCATTCTGCAGTCACAATGCAGGCATGCCAATTGCAGTCACCGTACGCGACGCACCGGAAGACGTACGTGACACGCTCGCGCAGTACGCTCGCCAGCAAGGCCAGTCACTGCAGGCGTTCCTACTCGGAGTACTCACCCGACAGGCCCGGTATGCCCGAAACCAGCAGGTCCTCGCTGCTGTGGAAGACGAACTCGCGGCGGGCGGCGGCGCCGGCGTGGATGCTCCAGCCGCCGCCGACGTGCTGGCAGCCGCCCGCGCCATGCACGTCGAGGCGACATCAACGGACGAGCCAGGAGCGCACGGTTCCGGATGGTCGTAGTGGACGCTTCCGTGCTCGCCAACGCCCTCGTCTACGCCGACGACCGAGGGCGACGGGACCGCTCGATCCTGAGCGCCGACCCAGAGTGGGCGGCTCCCGAGCACTGGAAGATCGAGCTGTTCTCGGTCATGCGCGGGCTCGCTCTCGGCAACAAGATCAGCGATGGCCAGGCGCAGGCCACGATCAACCGGATTCCCCAGCTTGGCGTCGACCACGTTCCCGTCGAACAGCTCCTAGGAGTCGAAATGAAATAACTTGCGCGTTTCGAACCCTCCACAGGCCTGTGACCTGCGATGATGCTCTCGATCACGTATTTGTTACTTCATTACGTCCCCCTACCCCGCATGTGGCAGCTCCGCGCCAGCATCAGCGGCTACGACGCCGCCTACGTCGCGCTCGCGGAATCCCGAGCCATCACTCTCGTCACCTCCGACGCCCGACTCGCCCGCACCGCCACCCGCTACTGCACCATCCGCCTCGTCGAATAGGCGCGTGTCTCACGTCGGGTATTGCTCTAGGGAGTCGAAATGAAATAACTTGCGCGTTTCGAACCCTCCACAGGCCTGTGACCTGCGATGATGCTCTCGATCACGTATTTGTTACTTCATTACGTCCCCTAGGGGCTGGGCACAGACGAGCAACCGAACCGGCACCAGCGGCCCGCGGTACGCACCGGGACGCAGGTGCGATGGGATGGCAGCTGCCACCATGCCGCATTGATCGTTTTCGTCTATCGTCGCGGAACATGAACAGCGGCCACGAGCATGAGCTCCCCACCCATGGCCACGCTCACGCCCACGGGCACGGGCACGGGCACGGGCATCATCACGGCGGGCACCCGCACGGCGGACAGCATGACCACCACGCGAGCGGGCGGTGGGCGCGGCTTCGTCACGGCCTGTCAGACCTGGCCGGAGGGCACAGCCACGATCCGGCGGACCAGATCGACGACGCGTTGGAAGCCGACACCGCCGGCCGCCGCGCCCTCCTGATCAGCCTGGCCGGTCTCGGGCTGACCGCCGCCCTGCAAGCCGCCGTCGTGGCACTGTCCGGATCGGTCGCGCTCCTCGGCGACACCCTGCACAACGTCGCCGACGCGCTCACCGCGGTCCCCCTGCTCATCGCCTTCACCGTGGCGCGCCGCCCGGCCACCGCCCGGTTCACCTACGGCTACGGCCGCGCCGAGGACCTCGCCGGCCTCGCCGTCCTCGCGATGATCGCCCTGTCGAGTGCGCTCGCCGCCTGGGCCGCGATCGACCGCCTCCTGCACCCCCAGCGCGTCGACCATCTGGGAGCGGTCGCCGCGGCCGGGCTCGTCGGCTTCCTCGGCAACGAGATCGTCGCCCGCTACCGCATCAGGGTCGGCCATCAGATCGGCTCCGCCGCCCTCGTCGCCGACGGCCTACACGCCCGCACCGACGGTCTCACCAGCCTCGCGGTGCTCCTCGGCGCCGCCGGTGTCGCGGTGGGCTGGCACTGGGCCGACCCCGCCATCGGCCTGGCGATCACCCTGGCGATCCTCGGCGTCCTACGCTCCGCCGCCCACGTCGTCGGGGCCCGGCTCATGGACGCCGTCGACCCCGCCGTGGTCGCCGAAGCCACCAGGGCACTCCTGCACACCGAGGGCATCGAGGCCGTCCGCGAGCTGCGGCTGCGCTGGATCGGCCACACCCTGCGCGCCGAAGCCGACGTCACCGTCGATGCGAACCTGACCCTGACCGCCGCTCACGACCTCGCCCACGCCGCCGAAGCTCACCTGCTGCGCCGCATCCGCCGCCTGTCCGCCGCCACCATCCACACCAGCCCCGCCCACCACCACGCCGCCACGACGGTCCCCTAAGCCGCAACGCCGATCACACTCGATCACGGTGCCGCCGAAGCGGTGCTCAGTGCCCCGTGCTCAACTCAGTGCCCCATGCTCAGCCCGCCGTCCACGGGGATCAGCGCACCGTTGATGTAACCGGCCTGCGGGGAGGCGAGGAAGGCGACGAGGGCTGCGACGTCCTCGGCCTCACCCATGCGGCCACCGGGGATGCTGGCGGTGAGCTGCTCCCGCTGCGCCTCGGTCAGCGCGTCGGTCATGTCGGTCCGGATCGGCCCCGGAGCGACCACATTCGAGGTGATGTTGCGCGGAGCCAGCTCGCGGGCGAGGGAACGGGCGAAGCCGATCAGGCCGGCCTTGGACGCCGCGTAGTTGGACTGGCCGGGGCCGCCGACGGAGGCGACGACGGAGGAGATGAAGATGAGCCGACCCCGGCGCAGCCGCATCATCGGCCGGGAGGCACGCTTGGCCACCCGGTAGGCGCCGAGCAGGTTCGTGTCCACGACCTCCTGGAACGCGTCCTCGCTCATCGTCGCCAGCAGGGTGTCCCGCACGATGCCGGCGTTGGACACCACGATCTCCACCGGCCCGAGCTCGGCTTCGACCTCCATGAACGCCCTGTCGACGCTCTCGCTGTTGGCGACGTCCAGACGGACGCCCAGCATCCCCTCGGGGGCGGTGCCCCCGCGGCTGGCGACCGCGACCCGCTCACCCGCGGCCGCCAGGGCGGCGGCGCAGGCGGCGCCGATCCCCCGATTACCACCTGTTACCAGTGCGACACGACCCTCATTTGCGCCCATGAGTCAGATGGTAGCGGCCACCGCGTCGAATCCCGGTGTCCGCCGACGATGACGCCTCAACCGCCGACCGGCATCGGCTTGGCCACCCTCGCGATCCTCCCTGGTGCCGCCCCGAACCGGTCACGCGAACCGGTCACGCGAGCGGGATGGTCGACACAGGTGGAACGATCCGGGCGGGATGGTCGCTCGGGCGGGACGATCCGGGGGGACGATGCGCGCATGCGTCTGATGATCCGAGTTCAGCCGGGCGCCGGGCGGACCGCGGTGGGCCGCCGGCGCGAGGACCCGCTGCACGGCCCGCTGCTGGTCGTCCGGGTCACCGAGCCGGCCGTTGACGGCCGGGCCACCGAAGCCGCCCTGCGGGCCCTGTGCGCGGCGCTGCGGGTGCGCCGGGGAGACGTCCGGCTGGTCCGCGGCGCGACCAGCCGAGTCAAGGCCGTCGAGGTCGAGGTGGCACCGGTCGACGAGCCCGCGCTCCGGATCCGGATCGACGAGCTCGGCCGGGACGGCTGACCGCCGGGGCGGCAGTCCTGGCACGGCAGTCCCGGCATCACCGGGCTGACGCACGACGGCCAACGCCACCGCGATGGAACGCGGATGCTGAAATGGTACGGCCACCGTGGTGAAGGTGGGATACCGACGCGGACACACCATGTGACGGCGGCGGGCACCGCCGATCCGGCCGGCGGCGCAACCTCCGACCGGCACCGCACCACCGCACGTCCAGACTTTGGGAGGTCGGAGTCGTGGGACGTAGGCCGGTCATGCGCAGGCCCGATGTCAGACCGGTGGAGGCGGCGCACACGCGCTCCGGCCGGGGGGAGATGATCATTACGCCAGACGGCGCCGCGGGGCCGGTCCCGGCCCGGTCCGTGGATCCGCCCGCGCCGGGGACCGACGGCCGGGTCACACACGACGACCAGACCGACGACCGGGCCCGCGAACACCGGGTCACCCACGAACGCCGGGTCACCCGCGACGACCGGGCCGAGGGCGGTCCGCCGGGAGCCGCCAGCCCCCCGACCGGACCGACGAACGGAGACGACGTCGTGGGAACCCAGACCTCGCCGGCCGCGGCCCAGGCCATCCCCGGGCCCCCAGACCCGGCCATGCCGGGGCCGCCCGGTGGCGTACTCGACCTCGCCGCGCTGGCCGCCGTGGAACGGCGGCTGCGGAGCGTCGCGGCCCGGATCATCGACGGGGACGAACGCGCCGGGCAGCGGTCCGCGGTCGCCGCCGAGTCGGAACGGGCGGCCGTGGCCTCGGTGTCGAGCATCGCCACGGTGCTGTGGTTCGACGCCCTGCGCGCCGAGGACCGCGTCAGTGTGACTCCACGCGCCGCCCCGCTGATCCATGCCGTCCATCACGTCCTGGCGCACGCCAGGCCGACGGCTGAGGAGACGACGGCCGAGGAGACGGCGGCCGCATCACCCGTCCCCGCCGTCTACCGGCTCCCCCAGGCCCGGCCGGGTGAGATCCGTCCGAACGGGGTCCGTTCCGGGCCCGATGGTCGGCCGTTGCGTGCCCTCGGCGCCGGCAACATCGGACCGAGCGGGACGGTCTGGGCGGCGTTGGCCCGCCGTTATGCCGGGGAACGCTTCGACCGGACTCCCCAGGGTCGGCAAATCTGTCTGATCGACTACTCCGAGCTGCACGACCCGACCGTCTGGGAAACAATCACCGATGAGCGGATCGCCCATCTCGGCGAGCTGTTCTGGGTGGTGACGGTGTCCGGCTCCGCGCCGGCCGGACCGGTCGGCGGCATCGGCAAGCCCGCCCGCGCGGCGCGCATGTTCGAAGCCGCCGGCTGGCAGGTGCTCACCGTCCGGTACGGACGCGTCCTCGAGGCGCTCTTCCGGGCCCCCGGCGGTCACGCGCTTCGCAACCGCCTCGACCAGCTCCCGATGGGCGACTACCGCGCGCTGCTGCAGGCCCACGGAGCCGACCTGCGCCGCCACCTCGCCGGGCCCGGCGCGTCCGGCGCCGGCATCAGCCGCCTGCTGGACACCCTCACCGATGACGAGAGCCATGCCTGCCTGCGCGATCTCGGTGGCCACGACCTCCCCCTGCTGATCGACGCCTTCGATGAAGTCGCGACGGACCGGCCCACGGTCCTGTTCGCCTACACCAGCGACGAGCTCACCCGAGAGGATCGCTCCCACGGCGGACAGATCCGCAGCGAACAGATCCACAGCGGACGGACCGCCGGCCACGCGTCCGCGGCCCCGTCCGCCGGACCGGGCACGGCGCCGGCCGCCGGCGGTGGCACCCGCCCGGCCCTCCCGCCGGGAGACGACGCCGCGGCCCACCGCCTCGCCCAGCACGTCGCCGGTTACCTGGACCGGGTGCCGGTGCCGCTCGGCGCGGCCCCACCCGTGCCGACCGACTCCGACCACCGCTTCCCGGCATGGATCTCCACCCAGGAGGCGTTCGGCGAGATGCTGCGGGACCTACCCCGGCTCGCGCCCCAGGCGGCCGCCGCGGTGCTGACCATCAGCACGCGCAACGCCGACCCCGTCCTCGCCGGCTGGCTGGCCGCGGCGGACCGGACCGACGGGGAACAACCGGGCCGGCATGTGGCCGGAGGCCTGTCGGCCACGGCCTTCGGCGGGGTGCTGGCCTCACTGGGAGTAGCCTGGAGCCGCCAGGGTCTGCCGCTGCTGCCCGTCGGAGTCGCCGACGAGGTGGCGGTCGGACGGGTACTGCCCGGCTGGATGGCCGGCGCCACCGCGGACGCCCGATCGATGCTCGCCGTGGCGGACACCGGTCTCGACCCGGTCGTCCGCAACCTGGCCTGGAACGGTGGCAACGTCGTCCCCGCCCCGGTGGCCGCGACGTGGGAACCGGCCTTCGCGCACGATCTCGCCTGGTGCCTACTGGCCGGCCTCGGCGGGCTGGCCCGCCTCGACGGCACCTCCTGCGTGATCCGGCTCTCCGCCCGCCCGGTCGATCAGCGCCTCGCCGAGGTCCCCGTGGACGCGCTGGAACGGCACCGACGCCGGGCCCTGGTCCTCGCCGGAGGGTACCGGCTCCACGAGGGCGGCCCCGACGCCGCGCTCACCCTCGTCGGGGTGGGTGCGGTCATGCCGGAGGTGCTGCACGCCGCGGCGGAGCTACGCGCCGGCCTCGGCCGAGAGATCACGGTCGTGTGCGTGACCTCCCCGAACGCGATGTTCCACGCGCTGCAGGCCCGGCGCGGGTTGGCCGAGGGTTCCGACGCCCTGCTCACCGAGGTGTTCCCCGCGGACCGGCGCACCCCGATCGTGACGGTGGTCGACGGGGACCCCCGTGCCCTGAGTTTCCTCGCCGGCGTCCACGGAGATCCCATCTCCGCCCTCGGTTCGAGCGCGCCACTGCCGGAGGCCTCCGGGCCGCCGGGAGGGCCGCCGGGGGACACCGACCCGGGCTCATCGACCTCCGGCGCCGCCGGCCACGCCGGCAGCGGCAACCTCGCCCGGCGGGACACGGCCTCGTCGCGGGACCGCCGTCGCCGCCCACCGGTGGAGCTGGACACGATCGTCGGAACGGCCCTGGACCTGCTGGACGAGACGGCCGGCTGATCCGGGCCAGACCCACCACACCCGGGCCCCGGGACCCCGGCCGCGCCCTGCCCCCGACGGCCAGCTGCGCCCTGCTCCCGACGGCCAGCCGCGCTCAGACCCCGACGGCGTGCACGCCGCCGTCGACGTGGACGATCTCGCCGGTGGTGGCCGGGAACCAGTCCGAGAGCAGCGCCACGCAGGCCTGGGCGGCCGGCGCAGTGTCGTGGACGCTCCAGCCAAGCGGCGCCCGGCCGTCCCAGATCTCCTCGAACTGGCTGAAGCCCGGGATGCTCTTGGCCGCCATGGTCCGCAGCGGGCCGGCCGCGACGAGGTTCACCCGCACGCCCCGGGGTCCCAGATCACGGGCGAGGTAGCGGGTGGTGGAGGCGAGGCCGGCCTTCGCCACGCCCATCCAGTCGTACGACGGCCAGGCGACGGACGCGTCGAAGTCCAGGCCGACGATCGACGCCTTCTCAGCGAACAACGGTAGGGCGGCCCGGGTGAGCGACGCCAGCGACCAGGTGGAGATCTGCAGGGCGGTGCCGACCTCGGACCAGGCCGCCTCGACGAACGGCTTCCCACCGAGCACCGATTCAGGTGCGAACCCGATCGCGTGCAGCACGCCGTCCAGGCCGTCGACATGTTCGAGCACCTGCCCGGCCAGCACCGCGAGATGCTCTTCGTCGGTGACGTCCAACTCGACGACGGGCGCCGGGGCGGGCAGTCTCTTGGCGATGCGGCGGGTCAGCGACAGCCCCCGCCCGAATCCGCTGAGGACCACCGCCGCACCCTGCTCCTGGGCGATGCGGGCGACGCTGAATGCGATCGAGGCTTCCGTGAGAACCCCGGTGACGAGAACGCGCTTGCCTTCGAGAAGTCCGCTCATGGGCTGCATACTCCCAAACATCGCCGTCCCGGTAGCGACACCGCCGCCGGGAAGTCGCCCCCGCCGTCAGCGGCGGGTGCCGTCGCCCGCCCACCGTTGCCCGCCCACCGTTGCCCGCTCGGC
>NZ_CDWRCL010000078.1:0-15747 GCF_977927575.1 Frankia sp. CcCS3 | reverse complement strand
CCCTGTATACGGGGATGACGACGTCCAGCATCGGGCGCGGACGGCCGCCGTCCGGCCCGAGCCATCTAGGCTGATGATGTTCAACGGGAATGCTCGCTCCGGTGCTCCCGGTCGTCTCGAAGGTCCCGGTCATCCCGGTCATCCCGGAGATCACGGTCGTCGAGGAAGGCATCCGCGTCATCGTCATGCTCTCCACCCTCGGTTCGGGAGCTGTGCCGCTCGTGTGCCGATGCTGTGCGCCTGCTGTGAGCGTCGGCCGGGCTGAGGATCGCCTCGGCGATTGCGGTTGTGGTGCGGAGCGGCGTCAGGTAGTGACGCCGGTGCCCGTCGTGGAGCCGGCGGTGGCGCCGGTCTTCGGTGCGGTCAGGTCGTAGAGGGTCACGCCGTCGACCGTCTTCGAGGTGAAGTTCTCCGTCACCCAGCTGGAGATCTCCCGTGAGGACGAGCTACCGCCGTTGGCCTGACCGAAACCGCCGCCGCCGATGAAGTAGTGGATCTTTCCTTCGGCGACGTACTGCTTGAACTGTGCCAGGGTGGGCGAGGGGTCGCTCCCGTTGAACCCGCCGACCGGCATGACCGGGTCCTGGGTCGCGAGCTGGTATCCGGCTGCGCTATTCGAGCCGACCGCGGCGGCGACCCAGGTGTAGGAGTCCGCGTTCTGCCTGAGCAGCTTCACGATCGCGTCGCTGGGAGTGACGGCGCTGAGTAGACCGCCCGGGCCACCGCCCCGGGTCTCCTGCCCGCCGAGGATCCCGTTCCCCAGCACGCTGGTTCCGGTTCCGGCACCACCACCCGCCTGGCCGGGCATCCCGCCCTGGCCGCCGGGCATCTGCTGCCCACCGTCGGGGAAGGCCCCACCGGGGAAGATTCCACCACCCTGTGGGCCAGCCTGCGGGCCGCCCTGGCCCATGCCCTGCGGCGGGAAGCCCTGCTGATGGCCGGCCTGCAGGCCGCCCTGGCCCATGCGGCCGCCACCCGGCCCGCCGAAGCCGGCGCCGGCGGGACCCGCAGCCGGGATCGAGCCGGTGTGCGGGGTCGCCGCGGTGGCGATGGCGTACGAGCCGGGTCCGAGGAGCCCGGCGACCAGCGCCACGGCGGCGACGCCGAGCGCGGCCCGCCGCGGCAGTCGGATGGCTGCGAGGAACCCGAGCGCCGCGATGATCCCGGCGACGAGCACGGCGTACCGGATCCACGGATGCCACTGGGGGGTGCGGTTCAACAGGGTGTAGCACCAGGCGGTGGTGGCAGCCATCGTGGCGGCCGAGACCACGGCGGCGGCGGGATGCCGGCGCTGACGCCAGAGCAGCGCGCAGCCCATCCCCACCAGGGCGCCGACCGCCGGGGCGAGCGCCACCGTGTAGTAGGCGTGGAAGATGCCCTTCATCTGGCTGAAGACGATGCCGGTGACGAGCAGCCAGCCGCCCCAGAGGAGGAAGGCGGCGCGGGCGCGGTCCGTCCGCGGGGTGCGCCGGGTGATCCACAGTCCGGCGACGAGCAGGATCAGTGCGGTCGGGAGCAGCCAGGAGATCTGACCGCCGACCTCCGAGCCGAACATGCGGGTCCAACCGGCCTGGCCCCACATGCCGCCCCCGCGGCCGCCCGGACCCCCGGGACCGAAGACGACCGTGCCGCCGCCGGGAACGGCGCCTGCCGCGTTGTTCCCGATGAATTCCGGCAGGCCGCCCATCCGGCCACCGCCGACGCTGCCGGTCTCGTTGCCGGTAAGTCGGCCGAGCCCGTTGTAACCGAGGGTGAGCTCCAGCAGGCTGTTGTGCTGTGAACCCCCGATGTAGGGGCGGGAGGACGCCGGGACGAGCTCCACGATCGCGATGAAGAGGCCGGCGGGGATCAGCAGTCCGAGCCCCGCGGCCAGGGTTTGCCGGACGCGCCGCCAGAACGAGGTCGGCGCGGTCACCAGGTACACCAGTGCGAAGACAGGGACGACGAGCAGTGCCTGCAGCAGCTTCGTCAGGAAGGCGAAGCTGACCAGGACCCCGGAGAACACCAGCCAGCGGGTGCTCGCCTGCTCGATCGCCCGCAACGTCGCGTAGGCCGCGGCGACCAGGAGCAGCACGAGCAGGGCGTCCGGGTTGTTGAACCGGAACATCAGGGCCGCGACCGGGGTCAGGGCCAGCACCGCGCCGGCGAGCAGGCCCGCACCGGCGGAGAATTGCCGCCGCACGGTCTGGTAGAGCAGGCCGACGGTGACGACACCCATCAGCGCCTGGGGCACGAGGATGCTCCAGGCGCTCAGGCCGAAGATCCGGACGGACAGCGCCATGACCCACAGGGAGGCCGGCGGCTTGTCGACCGTGATTGAGTTGGCAGCGTCCGAGGAGCCGTAGAAGAACGCCTTCCAGCTCACCGAGCCGGCCTGGACCGCGGCCGAGTAGAACGCGTTCGCCCATCCCGACGCGCCGAGGCCCCACAGGTAGAGCACACCTGTGCCCACCAGCAGGGTGACCAGTGCTGGTCGGGCCCAGCGGGCGTCCTCGGCGGCTACGTCTTCGGCGGCTACGAGGCCACCGGAGCCGTCGACCGGGGGCCCGGTCTCGGTGGGGGCGTCGGGGGAGGGCACATGGTGGGGCTGGTCCCTGGTCCACGGCATGCGCCGCCGATGTCCAGGGGCCCGACCGCCTCCGGAGAGGGGCACCGGGTCGGTGAGTATGGGCGACATGGGGATCACTGTCGACCGCGGACCTTTCGGCTTCTTGTGATCTACCTGTACGCAGGCTGTGAAGCTCGGTCGGGGTGCGTCGGGCCGGTCAGGCGGGCAGGCTCGGGTGGGACCGTCCCCGAGGGTGGGAGGCATCGGGGCAGCTCGACCATGAAGGCGGTGCGTCCCGGCTCGCTCGTGGCCTGCACGTGCCCGTGATGTGCCTCGACGACGGCGGCGACGATGGCGAGCCCCAGCCCGGTGCTACCGGCGGCGCGGGACCGCGAGCTGTCGCCGCGCGCGAAGCGTTGGAAGACCTCGGGGAGCAGATCCGGGGGGATGCCCGGGCCGTCGTCCACGACCGCGAGGATCGCCGTGGGGCCGCTCACGGTCAGGCTCGCCGTGACCTGGGTGCCCGGCGGCGTGTGGGTGCGGGCGTTGGCCAGCAGGTTCGCGAGAACCTGGTGCAGGCGGGCCGAGTCCCCGGTGACCGTGACCGGCTCCTCGGGCAGGCCGAGGGCGAAGCGGTGGCCCGGGGCGGCCACGTGCGCGTCGCTGACCGCGTCGACGATCAGCCGGGAGACGTCCACCGGTTCCCGGACCAGGTCCCGACCGGAGTCGAGCCGGGCGAGCAGCAGCAGGTCGGAGACCAGCGCCGTCATCCGCGCGCTTTCGGACTCGACCCGGCTCATCGCGTAGGTGACGTCCGCGGGGACGTGCTCGCGGGTCCGGCGGGTCAGCTCGGCGTACCCGCTGATCGCCGCGAGCGGAGTGCGCAGTTCGTGGCTGACGTCGGCGAGGAACTGGCGCATCCGCATCTCGCTCGCGTGCCGGGCGGCCAGCGCGGCACCGATGTGGCCGAGCATCCGGTTGAGTGCCGCCCCGACCTGGCCGACCTCTGTGCGCGGGTCGGTGTCGACCTGCGGCACACGCACCGACAGGGCCACCTCACCCCGGTCGAGGGGTAGCTCGGCGACCCGGGAGGCCGTCGCGGCGACCCGCCGCAGCGGTCGCAGCGTGACGCGGACGATCGCCGTGCCGGCGATCGCGGCGGCCGCGATCCCCACCAGGGCCACCACCCCAGCGATCATCGCCATCCTGGTGAGGGTCGCGTTCACCTGTTTCATCTTTCATCGGCAGCCCGGTGATGACGGTCATACCGTCAGGGGTGGTCCTCGCGAGGAGCCGATAGTCACCCTGATCGCCGAACGCCCGGGTATACGGCCGCAGGTAGGCGGGAATGCCCGCGACGACGGCGGTCTCGGCGGTGGTCAGCTCCTTCCCCTCACCGGCGGTATCGATGAAGGCCCCGTAGGTTCCATCCTCGTCCACGACGGCTCCCAGCGTTCCCGGATCGACCGGTCCACGGAAGAACCGGCGGACCCGCAGCTGCTGCGGGCTGAGGCTGGACGGCTGGCCGGCGGCAGCGGAATCGGCAGCGGAATCGGCAGCGGAGTCGGCGGGGGCAGCGGAGCCGGCGGCGGTGGCCGAGCCGCCGGCAGTGCCGTAGCCGGCGTTCCCCTCGGCCGGGGCCGGGAAGGACGGGAGGTTCTGAAGAAAGGCGGGTTCCGGCCGGTCCCATCGTCCGCTGGCCTCCCGCAGCCGCCTGTCGAGCTGGTCGACGAGGACACCTCGCAGCGCGACGGCGGTGACGAACACGATCGCCAGCGAGACGGTCGCCAGCAGGAGCATCAGTAGGGCGAGCAGCCGGGTGCGCAACGACCAGCGCGAGGGCGAGACCGGCACGATCCGGTGAGCCGGGGAGCTCATGCCGGGCCCGGCGCGGTGCCCCTCGATGACGGGGTGGCGGAGGTCTTCGGTGCCAGCGCCGGATCGGCCGGCCGCAGGACGTACCCGGCCCCGCGCATCGTGTGGATCATCGGGGGGCGGCCGGCGTCGATCTTCTTGCGCAGGTACGAGACGTAGAGCTCGACGACGTTCGCCTGGCCGCCGAAGTCGTAGTTCCAGACCCGGTCGAGGATCTGGGCCTTGCTGAGCACCCGGCGTGGGTTGCGCATGAAGAAGCGCAGCAGGTCGAACTCGGTGGCGGTGAGGTGCACCGGCTGGCCGGCGCGCTGCACCTCCCGGCTCTCCTCGTCCATCGTGAGGTCGCCGACGACGCGCCGGGCGCCCTGCAACGCCTCGGTGGTGCGCGCGGCGCGACGCATCAGTCCGCGCAGCCGCGCGACGAGCTCCTCGAGACTGAACGGCTTCGTGACGTAGTCGTCGCCGCCGGCGGTGAGTCCCGCCACCCGGTCCTCGACGGCGTCCCGGGCGGTCAGAAACAGCACCGGTACGTCCGGGCTCTCCGCCCGCAGGCGCCGAAGCACCTCCAAGCCGTCCATGTCGGGCAGCATGATATCGAGAACGACCGCGTCCGGCCGGAAGTCGCGGGCGAGCCGCAGCGCTCCGCGACCATCCGCGGCGCTGCGCACTTCCCACCCCTCGTAGCGCAGCGCCATCGACAGCAACTCCGCCAGTGTCGTCTCGTCGTCTACCACGAGGACCCGCACCGATTGCATGGTGTCAGCTTCGCCTCCTTGGCTGGCTGTTACCTGAGGTCTTGCTGTGAGCTTGCTGTGAGCTGGTTCTGTGAATGCCCGGGGCCGCGGAATCGTAGGTGTGCCACTCGCCGCGATGTCCATCGACGAGACGACGGGGACCCCCTCGAATGGCAGCCTCCCCCGGGTGGCGGGCCCGACGGCTCCGATGGGATGGACACCACGTTCGGTCAAGCATCGCATCACATCTTGCCAAGATTTTATCTTGGTGAGACTAATGTGGGCGGAGGTGATGAGAGATGGGAGAATATCAACGGGATCACGATGTGATCTGTCGTCGGGTTGACCGTTGGAGTATCCCCCTTCAGGGGGTTCACCTGCGCAAACTGGGTAGGTGTACAGCATGGCTTGCCATAGTCGTCCTCGGTCCGCCGTCCGCGGTAACCGTCCCCGTATCGTGCGCCGGGTGGTACTGCCCACCGCAACTCTGGTCACCGCGGGAGTTGTGACCGTGGGTACGGCGTTCGCCTGTTCCAGATCGTCCTCGGTGGCGTCGGCCCCCGGGGAAACCAGCCGCGTCGTCGCCGCCGTAGCTCGCGGCGCCGGCACCTTCCCGCCGTCGGCCGGGGATGCGGGCGCGATTGCCGAGGCGGTCCGGACGAGCCCGTTCACCGCGGATGTTCCGCCGCAGAACTACGAGGTCACCGGGACCACCGTGGCCGCCAGCGACCCGAGCTGGGCACTGACCGAGCTGCGCCCGACTGTGGCCGATCTCGACCGGGCCGAGGGGGTACTGCATCACACGGACTCCGGGTGGGAACTGGTCCAGCTCGGTACCTACGAGGTCGGGTGTGGCGTCGTGCCCGAGGCGGTGCTGGACGACCTCGGCCTGAAGTGCCCGCCGCGGGACGGCTCGGTCTTCCCGACCTGATCTCCGGGAGTTCCGGGAGTTCCGGGAGTTCCGGGCGGCGGATCTGCCTGCCGGGACGGCCGGAGCGTCAGGGGGTGTAGATGATGTCCCAGAGCCGAGCGGTCATGTCGGTACTGGTGGTGGCGAGCAGGAGGCCGTAGGGAGCGAACGCGCAGCTCATCACCGTGCTGCTGTGCCCGGTGAGGGTGGCGATCGCGGACCCGGTCGCGACGTCCCACAGTTGCGCGGTGTCGTCGGTGCTCGCCGTCGCCAGCAGGTGGCCGTCCGGGGAGAAGGCGCAGCTCTGCGCCGAACCCGGCAGGGTGAGCACGGTGGTGCCGCTGGAGGCGTCGGTGAGCCGGGTGCCCTCGTTGCCGCTCGTCGCGAGCAGCCGGCCGTCGGGAGAGAAGGCGCAGCCGCCGGCGAAGTTCGTGTGCCCGGGTAGGCTCATGATGATCTCGCCGACCGTGACGTCCCACAGCAGGGTGGACTCCGCGCCGGCGGTGACCAGCAGCCGGCCGTCGGGGGAGAAGGCGCAGCCGTAGACCGAGCCGCGATGGCCGTTGAGGGTGGCAAGGTTCTTCCCGGTCGACGAACCCCACAGCCGGACGGTGCGGTCGGTACTGGTCGTGGCGAGCAGGCTGCCGTCCGGGGAGAAGGCGCAGCCGTACACGGGTCCCCGGTGCCCGGTCAGGGTCACCGTCTGGCGGGCGGCGTCGACGTCCCAGATGCGGGCCGTCTTGTCGCTGCCGGTGGTGGCGAGCAGCTTGCCGTCCGGGGAGAAGGCGCAGCCGTGCACGACCAGGCTCTTGCGCCCGCTGAGCGTGACCGACGTTCGGCCGGTGGCGACGTCCCACAGCCGGGTGCCGTCCTTGCTGGTGGTGGCGAGCACCTTGCCGTCTGGGGAGAAGGCCGCCGAGGTGACATCGCGTTCGTGTCCCTTGAGGGTGGCCCGCGCGGTGACCTCGACGTGGTGGGACGGGCGGCTGCTGCGCTCGAAGCCGCGCAGGTCCGCCGGCACCGCCGACCCCATCGGCACCGGCCCGGACGGAAGCGTGGTCGCCAACCAGTCGGCGTCGCGGACCGGAGTGCCGGGTGCCGCGTGGGTGTGGATGAGGCTACCCGGTGCCTCGGCGGCCAGGTCGAACAGGAAACCGTCGGTGAGGCGGACCCGCGCCAGCACGGCGCTCGCGTCGAAGCGTTCCCCGGGCTCGACGAGCCAGCGCACCATCGTCGCCCGCCCGCCGGGGATGTCCCAGCGAGCCGGTTGCAGGACCGGATTCGGGCGCGCCGCGGTGGTCCGGCGGGTGGAGACCGAGCTTGCCCAGGCGGCGGCGCCGAGCACCACGGCGAGCTCGGGATCGGCGGGGAGGTAGATCTGCTGCCCCGGCCAGTCGGTGCCGACCCCGAGCCGACCTTCGAGGATGTCGGTGACGACCGGGATCCGGGAGCTGCCCCCGACGAGGAGCACCCCACTCAGCTTGTCCGGTCCGTAACCGGATGACTTCAGCAGGTGCTGGCAGCAGGCCATCGTGCGGGCCAGGATGGGGGAGGCGAGCTGGGTGAACCGGTCACGCTGCATGCTGACCAGCAGGCCGGCCGGGCTGAAAACGTCCTCCACGACGGCGATGGCGGAGAGCTGATGTTTCACCGCCCGGGCGAAGTCGAGCAGCTCGTGGCGGGTCCGGTTGGCCGTGGTCTGGAACGTCTCGCCGATCCCGGGCGGATTCAGTAGCGGTTCCAGCCCCGGCCCGTACAACCCCAGGATCTCGTCGAACAGAATCTGGTCGAGTTCGCGGCCGCCGCAGTCGTGCAGAGCCGAGTGGGAGAGCAGCTCGTGCCGGCCGTCCTCACCGACCGCGACCAGTGCCCCCTCGAACGTCCCGCCACCCAGGTCGTACACGAGCATGAGCGAGCCAGGCTCGGGCGCGGCGCCGACCACCGGCGACCAGGCCGCCGCGACCGGCTCGGCGAGCAGGTCCACGTCGACGAACCCGGCGGCCTCCGCCGCGGCGATCATCGTCCGGCGCAGCGGGCCGGCGGGATCGTAGCTCGCCGGTATCGTGACGACGGCCCGCGACAGCGCCGCACCGCCGAGCTGCTGTTCGGCCTCGGCCTTCAGCGCGGACAGCACCGCGGCCACCAGCACGTGCGCCGGATAGCCGCGGCCGTCGAGCGACACGGCGCTGTCCCGGGCCAGATCGCGCTTGACCTCGCCGCGGTACGCCGCGGGCCAGATCCGCTTGCGCCGCTCAGCGAGCGTGCCGACGATCAGGCTGCCGCCGTCCACGAAGACCGACGCGGGCCAGCTCGCCGAGCCGCTCGCGGGCTCCTTCACCGGTTCGATGCGACCGTCGACGGCCAAGGCGGCCGAGGCACTGCAGGTGCCGTAGTCGATGGCGAGGATCGGCTCGCCCACAGCACCCCCTGTCCACGTTTCCAGTGGGCAGATCATAGCGATGTCGACAAAGCCACCAGCGACACCCTCACCAGTGGGGCAAAAGCTGGGACCAAATGTTTGCGACCGGTTGCCCTTCGTAGCGGCTCTCGCCGGTGCGGACAGCGGCGGCCGGCGCCTGCCGGCATGAACAGGCAGACTGCCGGCCTTCCCCGGCGACCGACAGTCCGCGGAACCACGCCGGTGCGCCCCCGATCCGGCACCAAGCTGTCTCGCTTCCCCCGACGATCCGGCCCGACCCGTCGCACCGGCATGGTCCCTGCCCTCGATCCTGGTAATTCCGATGGGCCGACACCATCCCTCAATCATCGGGGGAAAGCGGATGATCCCCGGCCGTCACCGATCCGTCCGGGTGATCCATCGGCTGGGGCGCCAGGGCGCGCGACGCAGGTCGCCCGTGGCGGCCGCCAGTCCGGCTACCTGCTCGGCGGCCTGCTTGCCGAGATCGACGGCCAGGTGCGCGGTAGCGAGGACCCCTCGCCCGGGATCGTGCGCAGCCGGGCGACCACCGGTCCGAGCCGGATGATCTGAAGGTAGCCCGCGAGCGGATCGCCGGTGGCGAGATGCAGGTGGGCGGACCCGTCCGTGACGGGCGTGCCGTCCGTGACGGGCCCGGCCCGGGCGACCAGGCGTCGGGTGAGTAGGGCGGCCCTCCGGTTGTTGCGCAGCAGCCACCGCGAGTCGTCCAGCCGGTACAGATCCGCGTCCGGGGTGCCCAGCCAGATCGCGTGCCCACGGTGCACCGCCTGGATCTCACGGCCGTCCGCCTCGGCATTCGTGCCGTCGCCGGGGATCGGTT
This sequence comes from Frankia sp. CcCS3, assembly GCF_977927575.1. Taxonomy (NCBI): domain Bacteria; kingdom Bacillati; phylum Actinomycetota; class Actinomycetes; order Frankiales; family Frankiaceae; genus Frankia; species Frankia sp. CcCS3. The sequence goes on along the minus strand of NZ_CDWRCL010000078.1, from coordinate 6,423 downwards.
GGTCAGCCGGATGGGCCGTCGCGACGTCGGGAGATCTGATCCGCCACATGCCGACGGGGAGCGCATCCGGTCCCAGGAACGACCCGAGGAAGGCTGCCCAGAGACGACAGGACCGCGGATGACCTTCGTCCCCGCCGTTTCCCCCGCCCATCCTGACGAGGGTGTGGCCGAAGTCGGCGCAGGACAATCCCTCGAAATCAAGGGGGTCTCAATCGAGGGGCCTCAGCCAAGGGGGGCTCAGCCGAACCCGAGCTCGCGGGCCCAGAGGGCGGCCGCCGTGCTGGGCGGGATCGTCGCCGGGGCGTCGGGATGGCTCGCCACGTACTTCGCCTTCGCCGTGCGCAGATAGTCGGCGATGACACTGGCCTTGACGTTCATCGCCCGTGCCGCCTCCCGGTGGGACATGCCCCGGCAACCGACGAGGACCATCACCTCAGCCTCCCGCGGGGAGGGCCGGTGCAGGCGGCGGCGTCGGCGGGCGGCGTCGAAGATTCGATCGAGCAGGTCGTGCACGGTGGCGGCGGTCATTCCCCACTCGCCGCGCAGTTCATCGATGAGGTCGCCCTGGGCGAGTCCGCGCAGCAGGTTCCGTTCCGCGGGCCCGATCTCGCCCCGGGACAGCGGTCGCCGGTGCGCATCCTCCAGTAGAAACCCGGCGAGGCGGGCGGAGATGTGGAAGCTACCCTCGGCGACGGCGGTCACCGCCGCCACGAACTGCTGGGCCGGGGCGGTCTTCTCAACGAAGCCGCGAGCCTGTGCGGCGACCGCGTCGAGGACCTCGTCCGGTGTCGCCACCCCGGAGGTCGCCAGCACCCGAAGACCGCGCCGATGCAGGTCGGCCACGGCGGCGGCCCCGGACACCCCGGGCAGGTGCAGGTCGCACACCACGATCCCGGGCGTGGTGTCCCGGTCGAAGGTCTCCAGGCTCGGGGCCGGCGCCAGCACGGAAAACCCCGCGCCGGCGAACCTGGCGGCCAGCGATTCGGTGGCGATCGGGTGATCGTCAATGATCGCCACCGAGACCGGCCGGCGATCGACGCTCATCGACCGTCCCCGGGCGTGCCGTCCCCGGTCGGCTCGGCGGCAGGCCAGCGGAAGGTCACCTTCGTCCCACCACCCGGCCAGGCGGTCACCAGGGTCTCCCCGCCATACCGGCGCAGAGCGGAATAGCTTCCGGTCATGCCTCCGCCCGGTCGGACGGAGCCGGGATCGAACCCCACCCCCCTGTCCCGGACGACCACCAGCACCGAATCCGCGTCGCCCTCGACGAAGAGGTGAACCTCGTCGGTGCTGGCGGAGTGTCGAACCACGTTGCGCAGGGCCTCCCTCGTCGCGGCCACCAGTGCCTCGCGGACCTCCGCGGGCGGTTCACCCTTGATCGACACGAAGGGCACCAGGGCGAGCCCCTCGTCGGCGAAGGCGTCCACGACCGCGGACATCATCTCCTCGAGGCCGTTCTGGGTGGAGCCCGGCGAAGCCGTGCCGTCGATGGCCAGGGCCCTCGGGTCTATCCCGCGTGGATCCATGATGATCCGACGCGCCCGCTGTGCCCCGCGCCGGGCCTCCCGGACGAGCGCCGGCGAGGGCACTCCACCGGCGGCGACGTGATCGACGACGGGGAGCAGGTAGTCGTGGATCTCCCGATGGGTGATCTCGCGTTGGCGCAGGCTCTCGGCCTCCTTCTCCTGCTCGATCGCGAGCCGCCCGGCCGCCGCGGCCTCGTCCTGGGCGGCCGCGGTCGCCGCGGAGAGCGCGCGCAGCTCATGGGCGATGAGCATGGCGACGACGTACCACAGGGCGAAGCCCAACAGGTCCGAACCGAGCTTGAGGGAGACGTCCGGCAGCACGGCCAGGCTCCACGCCGCCATCAGGACGGCCACCGCACCGACCGCGAGCAGCGTCAGCCCGAGGCCGAAGCCGATGCCCGCGGGTGCGACGAGGCTGAACGGCACGAGCTCAGTCATGATCTTGTTGCGTTCGTCGGGTTGCGCGGCTCTGGACCCGACGAGCATCAGCGCCACGCAGAAGGCGACGTCCGCTAGGACCAGCCGGGGGGACAGCCGGCCCGGCCGCCGCCAGACCCGCCAGGTGAACCAGGATGCCTTGACGGCCGCGGCCGCCACGATCAGCACGGCGATCCACGGGTGGCGCAGGCGAGCCCAGCCGAAGAGCGGAATGATCATGAACGTCGCACAGGCTGCTCTGGTATAGCCGACCATTCGGGACATACGTTGCTCGGTGCGTTGGATGACGTCGCAGGAAGAAGCCGCCGATCCGACCAACATGGTCATAGTGCGCAACGGTAGCGAGCCAGCCACAGATCGACCAGCGCCTGACCAGTGGCCGGCCAGAGTGCCTGACCAGTGGTCGACCAGAAGGAGCGGGCATCTGGTCGTCCCGGTGTGTGAAGAGCGCCATCCGGGCACCGCAATCAGATGCAGACCACGTATCCCGTCATCGTCACGGTCCCGCCGCCGGGTCCCGGCCCGACGCCACCCGAGCCCTCGCCGCCCTCGCCGATCCCCGATCCTGTTCTGCCCGGTCCCGAGCCGACGCCACCCGAGCCCGCGCCGGATCCGGTACCACCGCCCGGCCCGGGGCCGGATGTTCCGATCCCGCCGAACCTGCTGGTCCTCCCGCCAGCCGGGAATCGCGCCGCCGGAATGGGTAGACCGAGGGCATGATGCACCGACCAGCTGGAATCCCCGCGCAGGAGCTGACCGACGTTGACCTCGTCCGGGAGCTGCGGCACCTGCATCGCACCCGGCACGACGCCTTCATCGCGGGGAGCGAGGACGCCTTCGAGACCCACACCGCGCGGATGCTGGAGCTCGAACGCGAATACCTGCGGAGGTTCCCAGACGCCGCGAGTCCCGATCCGCGCCGGACCCGAGCCGGCAGACGGCGTGCCGCCGGGGTTCCCGTCTGAGCTGCTTCAGGGGCGTGTGGCTTCAGGAACGCGCGTGGCTTCAGGGGCGGACGCGGGTCAGCGCGTCGAGGTAGATGTCGACCACCTGGCTCGGGTCCGGCCGGAGGTAGGAGCGTCCTCCGGTCGCCGCGGCGATGCGCCGCAGCGCGGTGAGGTCGGCGTCGTTGCTGTAGGCGATCATGATTATGGCGACCGGCCGCTTCGGGTCGTAGTCGGCGTGCAGCTGTTCGATCAGCCCGTCCAGGCTCGGCGCGGCAGCACCCCGGTTCGTGTCGCGACCGTCGGTGAGGATGACGACCTGGTTGAGCCGGCCGGGGACGTAGTGCTGGGTCAGGAAACGGAAGGCCGCGAGCGTGGTGGCGTACAGATCGGTGGCTCCGCCGGGGACGATCCCGGCCTGCGCGGCGATCAGCTCGTCCCGATGGGTGCCGCCTCGTCCGGGTGCGTTAAGCGGAGCCATCGGCACGAGATCCCGGTAGCCTTGGACGCCCTGCTCGCCGGAGAACCGCCAGAGACCGACCTGGCTGTCGGGTGCAAACAGGCGCAGGCCGGCCAGGGAGGTCTCGACGGCCGCCTGCATCCGAGTTCTTGACGGGTCGGTGCCCGGGACCGGTTCGGCCATCGATCCGGAGCTGTCAAGCGCCACGAGGGTGGCACCACGCTGACGGGCATGGCGGAAGAACCGCCGAGCCGTGCCGAGCGTGCTGTCGGAGGCGTCCGTGCTCGCCAGCTTGGGCGGGACGGAGCGCACCCCATCGGTCGCGTTCAGCGTCTCGGCCAGCCCGCCTGGGTCATCGTGGCCCGCCAAGTCGGTGAGTGTGCGGAAACCGGCTCCGGTAAGGGCCGCGCGGCCCGCGTCCCCGCGCACGAAGGTGGCGAAGGCGTCCGCCGCGGCCCGCCGGGACGACGAGCTCGCCGTCTTCTTCAGGACGATGTACGGCACCGTCGCCGTGAACATCCCGTCCGAGGGGCTGGACGCCACCAGCGTCGTGGCCAGGCGGTTACCGTTCTGGCTCGTCAGGGACCGGTTGTAGGCGATGACATCGGCCTCCAGGGCCGGGAAGGCCGAGGGAGCGGATCCGGCCGCGCCGTTCTCCGTGCCGCCGGTGCGCACCGAGTCGAAGAGCTGCTGGTCATACTCCGGCAGCCAGTCGATGGAGCGTTCCTGCCGGAGCACGGTGAGCTGGGCCGCGCGATCCTGGTCGAACGTGCCGGTGGTCATCTCGGCCGCGGTGAGTCCGCGGGCGGCGCTCACCGTTCCGATGACGGCCCGCAGCGCGGCGGCTGAGTTCTCCGGATTGGCCATGGCGAACCGGAAGTCCCCCCACCGGGGCTCGCCCCGGTGGGTCCAGAAATCGGCCTCGCCCGCGGCCGCGGCCAGTTCGGCCCAGGTCACATGATGCTCGGGCCAACCGAGGCGCTGCGCCATGAGTCTCGGCATGGCGATGACGACGGGCGATCCCGCGATCGTCGTGGCCTTCGCCGGCAGTTGCGCCGTGGCCGGGTCCGATTCCTGGCCCAGCTCCAGCCAGTCGGCCGACTCCGGAATCCAGACGTCGGGCGGGCCGGGGGAGTCCGGCGACTCCGGTCGGGACAGCGTGTCGAGCACCCGGTCGGAGGCGACCGCCGACACGGCGAGGGTCACACACGGGCCCGCCGAGCCCTCGGCACCGGCGCGCCGAAGATCGAAGTCGGCGGCGAGCCGGCTGATCGGCGCCGCGAGTGCCGGCGCGGTGGTGATGGTCAGGGTGGCCCGTTCGCCGCCGTCCGCGCATTCCCCGGCCGGTCCGGCATCCCAGGCGGCGCGGGCCGCGAACCCGATCCCGGTGGCGGTCAACGCGCCCAGCACAAGCAGCGCCGCGCCGCTGACGATGCCCAGGCCGACGGTGACGGCGCGGCCACGGCCGCGGCCACCGGCCCGGGACCCGCCATACCGGGACCCGCCGTGATGGGACCCGCCACCACGAAATCTGTTGCGGCGGGATCGATGACGGGCGTCGGACACGGAGACGTCCTTTCCGCGAGCGAGCGTCGTGTCCGTCCCTGACCCGCCACCAGCACGATGGTCTGCCTGCGTTTCCCGCTGTTTCTCGCCGAGTCCATCGCGCAGCGCCCGACACCATCCCCGGGTGTCCGGCCGGCCCCAGATAGTGATGATATTGTGCCCCGTGCCGGTTCCCCTGCCGCCGATACTGCCGATAGCCCGGTTGGGCGTCATCCTTTCTTGGAAGACCGGGGTCTGCTGTTGTTCTTCCGTTTCTCACGTCGTTGCGGCGGTGTTCCTACTTATGGGTCCTTCGCGTTCTACCCGGGCTGGGTGTGCGCGTCGCCGATGGCGAGGTCGGTGGGGCGACGGCGGCTGGGGTTTCGAGGTCGGCCAGGGTTTCGACGTCGGCCAGGGTTTCGACGTCGGCCAGGGTGTCGACGTCGGCGGGTGAGCCGGTGCCGTCGCAGGGCACGCCGGTGACCCGTCCCGGGTGGGCCCGCAGCCATGCCCGGGCGCCGACCTCGCCGCGCGCGAGAGCCGCCGCCTCGGGCCAGACCGAGCGGCGTAGCAGGACGGGATGGGCCGGCCGGCCTCCGTAGGTGGCGATCAGCGCCGGATGGGTCGACCCCGGATCGGCCGCGGCGGAGATCAGACGTTGCACCGCCGCCGCGCCGAGGGACGGTTGGTCTACCAGGGTGACGACCACGGCGTCGGCGTCGGTGCCGACCAGGGCGGCGAGACCGGCCCGCAGCGACGCGCCGACACCCTCGGCCCACCGCGCGGCCGATACCAGGCGAACCTCCGGCATCGGGCCGGCCGTGGGTTCCATCCCAGCCGTGGGTTCCAGGCCGATCTCGGGCGCATCCTCGCCCGCGGGCGCCGGCCCGGCGACCCGGCGGGTGGCGAGGCGTCGCACGACGGCGCCCACCTCGTCCGCGGCGGCGCCGGTGACGACCACGACCGGCCGGCAGCCCCCCGCCGTGAGCAGGCGGACACCCCGCTCGACCAGCGTCACACCGCCCAGCTCGACCAGGGCCTTGGGGCGTCCCATCCGCCGTCCGGCCCCGGCGGCGAGCAGCAGGCCGGCGACGTTCACGTGCTCCGGTATACCCGCCCCTGCGTCGCAGGAATTCGACGATCCGGATGTCGAAGACGGCGTTGTCGTCCCCGGCCACCATTCTTTGCAGGGAAGTTCACGGCCCCGCTTGGCGTAGCTCTTGAGACAGTCCGCCCGCTCCACAAAACAAGTCCATCGCAGTAAGCGAAGATCCGTGAGTCAGGGACATGCCAGGTAGCAGGGGCTGGGCGCCCAAGGCTTGCCCCGCCCGTCGGCGTGTTGGACTGACTGTAGCCTGCTTTCTGCGTTGTGACATCGTTACGTGACTTGCGGTCACGTCCTTCCTGGCTCTGAGTGCCGTGCGTTCGTAGCAGGAGAGATCGCCGCTGATCTCGGTGCCGACGCTCCCATTCGTCGAGTGGGCGGCGCTCTTGGCCGGGCGCATGGCGC
>NZ_CDWRCL010000077.1:13471-16471 GCF_977927575.1 Frankia sp. CcCS3 | reverse complement strand
CCCGGGCCAGTTCCTCTGGGGCCTCGACCACCTGCTCGGTTCCTTCCGTCGGCAGTTCGGCGGTGGAAACGTCGCGGAATAGGCGAGTTGCCGCGGTAGGCGAGTTCCAGGACGGGATGGGCCTGTTCGACCGCCACCGTGGGCGTGTCGGCCGGCGTGTCGGCCGCGACAACGACGCTGTCAATCAGTATTCCAGGCCACCCCCACCGGCTGCCGCGGCCGCGGTTTCCTTTTCCTCTGGCTTTTCGGCGACGACGGCCTCGGTAGTGAGGAACAGCCCGGCGATGGATGCGGCGTTCTGCAGGGCGGAGCGGGTGACCTTGGTCGGGTCGATGATCCCGGCCTCGAGCATGTTGACGTGCTCGCCGGTGGCGGCGTCCAGCCCCCACCCCGGTTGCAGGTTGCGGACCTTCTCGACCACGACGCCGCCTTCCAGACCGGCATTGATCGCGATCTGCCGGAGCGGCTCGGTCAACGCGCGGCGCACCATCTCGGCCCCGGTCCGCTCGTCCTCGGCCACGTCCAGCCCGTCGAAGACGGCCTCCGAGGCCAGCAGCAGAGCCACCCCACCGCCGGGAACGATGCCCTCCTCAACGGCGGCCTTCGCGTTGCGGACCGCGTCCTCGATGCGGTGCTTACGCTCCCTGAGCTCGACCTCGGTGGCCGCGCCGGCTTTGATGACGGCCACGCCGCCGGCGAGCCTGGCCAGCCGCTCCTGCAGCTTCTCGCGATCGTAGTCGGAGTCCGACTTCTCGATCTCGCTACGGATCTGGCTGACCCGACCGGCGATCTGGCCCGGGTCGCCGGCGCCCTCGATAATGGTCGTGTCATCCTTGGTGACGATAACCTTGCGGGCCTGGCCAAGCAGGTCGAGGTCGGCGTTCTCCAGCCTGAGACCAACCTCCTCACTGATCACCTGACCGCCCGCCAGAACGGCGATATCGCCGAGCATGGCCTTGCGCCGGTCGCCGAAACCCGGCGCCTTCACGGCCACGGACCGGAACGTACCGCGGATCTTGTTGACGACCAGGGTTGCCAGGGCCTCCCCCTCGACGTCCTCGGCAATAACCAGCAGCGGCTTGCCGGCCTGCATGACCTTCTCCAAGAGCGGGAGCATGTCCTTGACCAGCGAAATCTTGATGTTGGCGACCAGGATGTAGGGGTCCTCCAGGACGCACTCCATCCGCTCCTGATCAGTGATGAAGTACGGCGAGATGTAGCCCTTGTCGAAACGCAGACCTTCGGTGAGCTCCAGCTCGAGGCCGAAGGTGTTGCTCTCCTCGACGGTGATGACGCCGTCCCGGCCGACCTTGTCCATCGCCTCGGCGATGATCTGGCCGATCGCGGTGTCCCCGCCGGCCGAGATCGAGGCCGTTGAGGCGATCTGATCCTTGGTTTCCAGATCCCTGGACAGGTCGGCCAGCTCCCCACAGACCCGCTCGACGGCCAGCTCGATGCCACGTTTGAGGGCGATCGGGTTCGCGCCCGCGGCCACGTTCCGCAGGCCCTCGTGGACCAGTGCCTCCGCCAGGACGGTCGCCGTCGTGGTGCCGTCGCCGGCCACCTCGTCGGTCTTCTTGGCGACCTCCTTGACCATCTCGGCGCCGATCTTCTCATACGGATCTTCGAGCTCGATCTCCCTGGCAATGGAGACACCGTCATTGGTGATGGTGGGAACGCCCCACTTCTTCTCCAGGACGACGTTGCGCCCCTTCGGACCGAGCGTCACCTTCACGGCGCCGGCCAGCTGGTTCATGCCACGTTCCAGCCCGCGCCGTGCTTCCTCCTCGTAAGCGATGATCTTTGGCATGATGGTTCCCCTGAAGCAGAACGTGACCGGACCCCGCGAACATCGCAGGCCCATCCTCACGACATGCAATACCTTAATTACAAATCGTCGGTAGCGCCTGCTGGCGGGGCAAGCCGACCGGCTGGACAGGCCGGGCCTGCCGGGGTCCCGGCGGAGGGCGCGCTGGCGGGTCCGGGTACCAGGCACTCAGTCGTACCAGGCACTCAGTCAGCTTTGGCCCTCGGGGCCGGTGCTCTGGCCTTCGGGTCCGGTGCTGATCTCGATGTGCTTGGGCTGGCTCCGCTTAGCCTTCGCCAGCCGGATGGTGAGCACTCCGTCGGCCAGGGTGGCGTGCACCGATTCCGGGTCAATGTCACCCGGCACGGCGATGCGGTGCTCGAACCGGCCCACTGGGCGGCTACGGCGGCGCAGTACTCCCGTGCGTTCCCGCTCCTTGATTTCACCGGTGACGAACAGCTCGTTGTCGCGCAGGTCCACGGAGATGTCCTCCCGGCGTACCCCGGGAAGATCGAGATCGATCACGAACGCGTCATCGGTCTCCTCGATGTCGACCGGCTGCACTATGCCACCCAGCAACCGCGCCGGACGGCCCTCGACGCCGCCCATGACGTCGCCGAGCAGATTGCCCATGCGAGTCCAGGCGTCCTCGATCTCCCGGAACGGATCCCATCGTGCCAGCGTTCCCAGGCTTTCTCCGCGTCGTACAGGTAGTGTCATGATCCTCACTCCTTCCGGCCGGGCCGGCCGGCTATCACCTTTGCGTCCAATTGACTATGCCTTGCCTCTACCCCTGCCTCGCCGGCCCAAAAACTGCGGGCCACGGCCGAGGGACACCCGGCTACAGCCGGCTGTAGGGCCAGAACCGGCTTTAGGACCAGAAACCGGCTGTAGGGCCAGGCGCTGCCTGGTGCTGCCCGTCCTGCCGGGCTCAGCCCCCCGATCCCTGTCCTGCCCCGGCCCGGCCCCGACCGGTGTGGCTCTGCCAGCTCTCCTGGTGCTCCAGCTCCCCTGGCAATCAGGACCTCCTGGCAATCAAGGCCTTTTCATGATCTCTTCCTTCGCCTGCCGACAAGCGATACTCCGTAGGCAATGCGTTTTGCTGGGCAAATCCTGGACAGGTTCCCTGCTGTGGGGTCGGTTTATCCGAGTGAAGCCTGCTCACGGCGTGGGCACGCCCGATTCGTCATAGG
>NZ_CDWRCL010000077.1:5556-13275 GCF_977927575.1 Frankia sp. CcCS3 | reverse complement strand
CCCCATATGTGTGAGGTTCGCTTCTGGAGGAGCATTCGATGGCGAAGGCAGTCGGCATTGATCTGGGGACGACCAATTCGGTGATCGCCGCCTGGGAGGGTGGCGAGCCGAGGGTCATCCCGAACGCGGAGGATGCGCGGACGACACCGTCGGTGGTGGCGTTCACCGAGAGCGGTGAACGCCTGGTCGGGCAGCTGGCGCGACGGCAGGCGATCCTGAACCCGAAGGGCACGATCTACTCGGCCAAGCGGTTCATCGGCCGCCGCTATGACGAGGTGACCGAGGAGGCCAAAGCGGTCGCCTTCGACGTCGTCGCAGGCCCGGAGGGCGCCGCCCGGTTCAAGATCCGGAACAAGCTCTACGCGCCGGAGGAGATCAGCGCGCTGGTGCTGCGCAAGCTGGCCGACGACGCCGGGCGGAACCTGGGCGAGAAGGTCACCGAAGCGGTCATCACGGTGCCGGCCTACTTCAACGACGCGCAGCGCACCGCGACGAAGGACGCCGGCCGGATCGCCGGGCTCTCCGTGCTGCGGATCATCAACGAGCCGACCGCGGCCGCGTTGGCGTACGGGCTAGACAAGAAGGGCCACGAGACCGTCCTGGTCTTCGATCTCGGCGGCGGCACGTTCGACGTGAGCATCCTCGACGTCGGCGACGGGGTGGTCGAGGTCCGGGCCACGGCCGGGGACAGCCACCTGGGCGGGGACGACTTCGACCGCCGGCTGGTCGACTACCTCGCCGACGGGTTCCACCGGGAACAGGGCGTCGACCTGCGCCGGGACCCCCAGGCGCTGCAACGGCTGTTCGAGGCCGCGAAGAAGGCCAAGGTCGAACTGAGCTCGGTCACCCAGACCCAGGTGAACCTGCCGTTCATCACCGCCGACGCCACCGGGCCGCGGCACCTGACCACCACGGTCATGCGCTCCACCTTCGAACAGATCACCGCCGACCTGGTCGAACGGACCATGGGACCGGTCCGCCAGGCGATGGAGGACGCCAAGGTCAGCGCCGACGACCTCGACGAGGTGATCCTCGTCGGCGGCGCCACCCGGATGCCCGCGGTGCAGGCACTGGTCCGGCGGCTGACCGGCGGCAAGGAACCGAACATGAGCGTCAACCCCGACGAGGTCGTCGCACTGGGCGCGGCGATCCAGGCCGGGGTGCTCAAGGGCGAGATCTCCGACGTGCTCCTGCTCGACGTCACCCCGCTCTCCCTCGGGGTGGAGACCCGCGGCGGCCTGATGACAAAAATCGTCGAACGCAACACCACGATCCCGGTACGACGCTCCGAGGTGTTCTCCACCGCGGAGGACAACCAGCCGGCAGTGGACATCGTGGTACTGCAGGGCGAACGCGAACGCGCCGCCGACAACCGGGTACTCGGCCGCTTCCGCCTGGAAAACATCCGCCCGGCGCCCCGCGGCGAACCGCAGATCGAGGTCACCTTCGACATCGACGCCAACGGCATCCTCAACGTCACCGTCCGCGACAAGGACACCGGAGCCCAGCAGTCGATCACGATCAGTGAAACCTCCAACCTCCCCAAGGAAGAGGTCGAACGGATGATCACCGAGGCGGAGCGTAACCGCACCGCCGACAAGGCGCTACGCTCCGCGATCGACGCCCGCAACGAGCTGGACTCGGTCGCCTACCGCGTCGAACGGCTGCTGGCCGAACTCGGTGACGCCGCCCCGCCACACGAGAAGGCCCGCGCCGACCTACTGGTCACCGACGCCCGCCAGGCCATCAACGAGGAGGCGCCGGTGGACCGGGCCCGCGCCCTGACCTCGGATCTCCAACAGATCTACCACGGCCTGGCCGCCGCCCGCACCGGCCAGGCCGGCCCCACCGAGGGAACCGGCGGCAGCCCGGCCGACACCGCACCGGGCGGCCCGGGCGGCCCACAGCCACCACCCGGCGGCAGCACCCCCGGCGGCGGCACCCCCGGCGACGACGACGTGATAGACGCCGAGTTCGACCGGGGCTGAACCCATGCCGACCGAGACCGACCGATGATGGCGAACGACATGCCGCACGAACAGCACCCAGACCGGACCGGCCACGCCGCCGGCCCCCGTACCGACCAGACCACCGACCGGACCGTGGACCGGAGTAGCGCAGAGGCCACCGCCCGCGCCGGCCCCGTCGGCGCGGACGACCTCCCGACCGAGGCGGTCCTGGACAGTGTGGCGCTCGCCGCTCAGGTGGACGAGCTGACCGACCGGTGGCGGCGGGCCGCCGCCGACCTGGACAACCTGCGTAAACGGACCGTCCGGGAGCTGGAGCGGGATCGGGCCGCCGAACGGGCCCACGCGGCCGCCGCCTGGCTGCCGGTCCTCGACCACCTCGACCTCGCGCTCACCCACGCCGACGCCGACCCCGCCTCGCTCGTGGCGGGTGTCCGGACGGTCCGGGACCAGGCCGTGGACGTGCTGGCCCGGCTCGGCTACCCGCGCCACGACGAGGTCGGGGTGCCGTTCGACCCGACCCGGCACGAGGCGCTGACCGCCGTCGAGAAACCGAACGTCCCAGCCGGCACGGTGGTGGCCGTGATCCGTCCCGGCTACGGCGATACCGGACGGCAGCTGCGCCCCGCCGGGGTCGCCGTCAGCCGCCCTCCCGGCGAGCCATCCAGCAAACCCAGCGAACCGCCCGGCGGCGCCCGGCAACCAGGCGAGACCGGCCCGGACCCGGGCGGCGCCGGCGGGCCTGCGGAGTGACCGGCCGTGGCCCGGGACTACTACCAGCTTCTCGGTGTCGGCCGGGGCGCTAGCGCCGAGGAGATCCAGCAGGCCTACCGCCGCCTCGCCCGCCGTTACCACCCCGACGTCAACCGCGGCCCGGAGGCGGAGGAGCGGTTCAAGGAGATCGGTGAGGCGTACCACGTGCTGTCCGACCCGAAGACGCGGGCGCGCTACGACCGGTTCGGCGCGGACTTCCGGCGCCTCCCCGAGGACTACGACGAACGGGTGGCCGCCGGGCCGGGCTTCGGCCGGGCCGGCCGGGGCTGGAGCCGCACCGGCCGGGTCCGGGCCGAACCGGGCTTCGGCGGCACCGATTTCGCCGACGTCACCGACTCCGCAGACTTCGCCGACATGGGTTTCGGACGTGCCGGCCCCGGTGGCGCGGGCCTCGGCGGGAGCACCGTCGGTGATCTGTTCGGTGACCTGTTCGGTGGCCTGTTCGGGGCCCGCGGCGTGACCGGGCCGATCCCCGGCGCCGATCAGGAAGCCGAGCTCGAGCTGACCGTCGAGGAGGCCTACCGGGGCGGGCGGCGTCAGATCACCCTCGCCGGCCCCGGCGGCAGCCCACGCAGCTACCAGGTCACCATCCCGCGGGGGGTGGTCGACGGCCAGCGCATCCGGCTGACCGGCCAAGGCAGCCGCGGCAGCAGGCACGGCCAGCCCGGCGACCTCTACCTACACGTGAAGATCGCGCCGCATCCACGTTACCGGCTGTCCGGACGAGACATCCACGTCCCGTTGCCGGTCACCCCCTGGGAGGCCGTCCTGGGCGCCCGGGTCCCGGTCACCACCCCCGGCGGTGAGATCAAGGTGCGCGTCCCGGCAGGATCGTCCAGCGGCCGGCGACTGCGCCTACGCGGCGCCGGCCTACCCAACCCCACCGGCCCACCCGGCGACCTGCACGCCGAGGTGTGCGTGGCGGTGCCGCCGGCCCTGACCGCCCGGGAACGCGCGCTGTTCGAGCAGCTGGCCGCCGTCTCGGCCTTCGACCCGAGAACGTGAACCCGCCCGACACCGCGCGCAGACGCGCCCAGAGGTACAGACACGTGCCCAGAGGTAGAGATGCGTTCAGAGGTTATGTCCCGTCATCGCGGGAAGGTACCGCCACGTGGACGCCAAGCCGAACACCATTTGCCCGACCTGCCACGGTCGGTGCCGCACGGTGTCCCATGTGGCGGGATTCCGGGCCGGCCGGGTTCGGACCGTGCTGGTGATCGACCCCTGCCGCTGCTGCCACGACCGCGGTTACCTGGTTGGTTTCACCGCCCCGGTGTGACCGGCGGCCAGGCCAGCGGCGGCCTGGGCGGCGAGTGCCTCGTCGAGGAGACGATCAGCCGCGGTGTGGGGGTCGAGTCCGCCGGCGACGACCTCGCCGGCGAACTGGTCGATCGCGGCTCCGGACCGCAGGTCCCCGATCCGCTCCCGCAGCCGGGCGAAGGCGATCCGCGAGATCTCGTCGACCGCGCGCCGACGCCGCCGGCGCTGCAACTGCCCCGTGCGCAGCAGCCAGTCCCGATGGGCCTCGATCGATTCGACGAGCTCGGCCACCCCCTGCCCGGTGGCGGCGACCGTCCGCACGACCTGCGGACGCCGGTCGTCCTCCCCGCGGCCGGCACCGCCCATCCGGAGCATGGCGGTGAGCTCGTTGACCGTCCGGTCCGCACCCGGCCGGTCGGCCTTGTTGACCACCAGCACGTCGGCGATCTCCAGAACGCCCGCCTTGGCAGCCTGGACGCCGTCCCCCATCCCCGGGGCGACCAGGACAAGCGTGGTGTCCGCCAGGGCGGCAATGTCCACCTCGGCCTGTCCCACTCCGACGGTCTCGATCAGGACGACGTCGAACCCGACGGCGTCGAGAACCCGCAGGGCCTGGGGCGTGGCGGTCGACAGGCCGCCGAGACTTCCGCGCGTCGCCAGCGAGCGGATGAAGACGCCCGGATCGGTGGCGTGCTCGACCATCCGGATCCGGTCGCCGAGCAGCGCGCCGCCGGTGAACGGGGACGAGGGATCGACGGCCAGCACGCCGACCCGCCGGCCCGCGGCCCGGTAGGCGCCCACCAGCGCGGAGGTGGAGGTGGACTTGCCGACCCCCGGCGCCCCGGTGAGGCCGATCACCTGCGCGCCCCCGGTGCGGGGCATCAGCAGCTGCTCGATCCGCTGCAGGTGCGGCGAGCCGTCCTCGACCATGGAGATGAGGCTCGCCACCGCGCGGCGGTTCCCCGCGACGGCGGCGGTGACGAGTTCGGTCACCGACTCGATTGACGAGCCCACCCGGGTACCATCCCCAACCGTCACGGCCACCTCACTGATCGAGCTCACTGATCGAGCTCGCTGTCAAGCTCACTGATCGAGCTTGTTGGCGGCCCGTACGACGTCGAGGATGCCCCGGATGATGGCGGTGAGCTCGTAGTCCTTGGGCGTGAACACCGCGGCCACCCCGAGTCGGGAGAGCTCGTCCGCGTCCGCCGCGGGGATGATGCCGCCCACGATGACGGGGATCTCACCCGCCCCGGCCGCCCGCAGCCCCGTCAGCACCTGGGGCACCAGGTCGAGATGGGAACCGGAGAGCACCGACAGCCCGACGACGTGCACGTCCTCCTCGACAGCCCCGGCCACGATCTGCGCCGGCGTCAGCCGGATCCCCTGGTAGACGACCTCGAAACCGGCGTCACGGGCCCGCAGCGCGATCTGCTCGGCGCCGTTGGAATGCCCGTCGAGGCCGGGCTTACCGACCAGCATCTTCACCGGACGGCCCAGCTCGGACCCCGTGCGCGCCACCCGGGCCCGCAGCTCGTCGAGGGCGGCCCCGCCACCACCGGCGACGGTGGCCTCGCCGACCCCCGTCGGTGCCCGGTACTCCCCGAACACCTCCCGCAGCGTGTCCCCCCATTCCCCCGTCGTGACCCCGGCCCGGGCGCAGGCCAGCGTGGCGGGAACCAGGTTCGCGTCCGTCCCGGCCGCCGCCCGCAGGCCGAGCAGCGCCTCCGTCACCGCCCGGTCGTCGCGGCCGGCCCGCCAAGCCGCCAGCTCCGCGCGGGTCGCCTCCTCCAGCGCCGGATCGACCGTCTGGATCGCGGCGGAAAGATCGGCGAGCAGCGGATTCGGCTCGGTCTCGGTGAACCGGTTTACCCCGACGACAACGTCCTCACCGCTCTCGATGCGAGCCCGCCGCGCCGCCTGGGACGTCACCAGCTGCGACTTCATATAGCCGCTCTCGACCGCGGCGACGGCGCCCCCCATCTCCTGAACCCGGTCGATCTCCGCCCTGGCCGCGGCCACAAGCTGATCGACCCTCTTCTCCACCACGACCGAACCGGCGAACAGATCGTCATACTCCAGCAGATCGGTCTCATGAGCGAGGATCTGCTGAATGCGCAGCGACCACTGCTGATCCCACGGCCGGGGCAGGCCCAGCGCCTCGTTCCAGGCTGGCAGCTGCAACGCCCGACACCGCGCGTCCTTCGACAGCGTCACCCCCAGCGCCTCCAGCACAATCCGGATGATGTTGTTCTCCGGCTGGGCCTCGGTCAGCCCCAGCGAGTTGACCTGCACCCCGTACCGGAACCGGCGCTGCGCCGGCTCCCGAACCCCGTACCGGGAGGTCAGCAGCTCATCCCACAACACCGTGAACGCCCGCATCTTGCACATCTCCTCCACGAAACGCTCTCCGGCGTTGACGAAGAAGGAGATCCGACCACACACCTCACCCATCCACTCCGCATCCGCCGGCTCCAGCTCCCCGCGGTCCGCGCCCGCCCGGCCTACCGGGATCCCCCGCGCGGCGGCCACGGCATCGAGCACCGCGATCGCCGTGCACATCGAATAGGCCAGTTCCTGAACCGGCGTGGCCCCGGCCTCCTGCAGGTGATAACTGCAGATGTTGATCGGGTTCCAGCGGGGCAGCTCGGCCACCGTGTAGGCGATCAGGTCGGTGATCAGGCGCAGCGACGGGCCTGGCGGGAAGACATAGGTCCCCCGCGACAGATACTCCTTGATGATGTCGTTCTGGGTCGTCCCGGCCAGCTCCGCCGGATCGGCCCCCTGCTCCTCCGCGACCACCTGGTACAACGCCAGCAGCCACATCGCGGTGGCGTTAATCGTCATCGACGTGTTCATCCGCGCCAGCGGAATCCCGTCGAACAACCGCCGCATGTCACCGAGATGCGCGATCGGCACCCCTACCCTGCCCACCTCGCCACGGGCAAGGGCGTGATCCGGGTCGTAGCCCGTCTGCGTGGGCAGATCGAACGCCACCGACAGCCCGGTCTGCCCCTTGGCCAGATTGCGCCGATACAGCGCGTTACTCTCGGCCGGGCTCGAATGCCCGGCATAGGTGCGGATGATCCACGGACGGTCCCGCTTTGTCTCCGCTCGGCCCGCGCCCGCCATCTCAGCCTTCCGTCCGGGGTTCCGGCCGGCCAGGCTGCTCGCCGCCGCGCGCCTCGCCGTAGGCCCGCTTGGGCACCATGACCTTGCGGCGGTAGATGCAGACGAGGACGCCGTCCTGGTTGTAACCGCGGGTTTCGACGGTGACGATCCCGCGGTCGTCCTTGCTCTTCGACTCGACCTTGTCGAGGACGGTGGACTCGCCGTAGATCGTGTCACCGTGGAACACCGGCTTCACGTGCCGTAGCGACTCGACCTCCAGGTTGGCGATCGCCTTCCCGGACACGTCGGCCACCGACATTCCCAGCAGCAGGGAGTAAACGTAGTTCCCGACGACGACGTTCCGTTTGAACTGGGTGGTCTCCTCGGCGAAATGGGAGTCCAGGTGCAGCGGATGATGGTTCATCGTGAGCAGGCAGAAGAGATGGTCGTCGTACTCGGTGACCGTCTTGCCCGGCCAGTGCTTGTAAACCGCACCGACCTCGAACTCCTCGAAGTGACGCCCGAACTGCATCTGGAACTCCCTCGCCTGATCGCGGCACACTCAACTCGTCAGGGACGCACCGGCCCCTCAGGAGTCGAAATGAAA
>NZ_CDWRCL010000077.1:0-5171 GCF_977927575.1 Frankia sp. CcCS3 | reverse complement strand
TCCCCTCAGCCCGGAAGCTGGTACTCCTTCAGCAATGCCCGGCTGATGATGCGCTTCTGTACCTCGGAGGTCCCCTCTCCGATGAGCATGAAGGGGGCCTCCCGGTACAGGCGCTCGATCTCGTACTCCTTGGAGTAGCCGTAGCCGCCGTGGATCCGGAAAGCCTCGGTCGTCACCTCGTGGCAGTACTCGCTGGCAAGGTACTTGGCCATCCCGGCCTCGACGTCGTTGCGCTGCCCGTCGTCCTTCCTGCGGGCGGCGCTGACCATCATCAGATGCCCGGCCTCCACCTTGGTCGCCATCTCGGCGAGCTTGAACGCGATGGCCTGATGCTCCGCGATAGGCCGACCGAACGTCCGCCGCTGCTGAGCGTAGGCGATGCCCAGCTCAAACGCCCGGATCATAATCCCGCAGGCCCGCGCGGCGACGTTGACCCGGCCGACCTCCACGCCGTCCATCATCTGGTAGAAACCCTGGCCCCGGCCGTCCTCGCCGCCGAGGATCGCCGACGCGGGCACCCGATGGTCGACCAGCACCATCTCGGTGGTCTCGACCCCCTTGTACCCGAGTTTCTCCAGCTTTCCCGGGATGGTGATCCCGCCGTGCGTCCGGAACCCGGGTTCCTTCTCCAGGAGAAACGTCGTCATGTTCCGGTAGACCGACTGGGCGCCCTCGTCGGTCTTGACCAGGGTGGCGACGACGCCGGCGCGGGCGCCGTTCGTCAGCCACATCTTCTGGCCGTTGAGCACGTAGTCGTCGCCGTCCCGGTCGGCCCGGGTGGTGATCGCGGAAACGTCGGAGCCGCAGCCCGGTTCGCTCATCGAGAACGCCCCGCGGAGCTCGCCGGTGGCCATGACCGGGAGCAGCCGCCGTTTCTGCTCCTCCGAGCCGTGCTGGAGGATCAGGTAGGCGACGATGAAGTGGGTGTTGATGACCCCGGAGACACTCATCCAGCCGCGGGCGATCTCCTCCACGACGAGCGCGTAGGTCAGCAGGGACTCGCCGAGCCCGGCGTACTCCTCCGGGATGGTGATGCCGAACAGGCCCATCTCCTTCATCGCCTCGATGATGTCCTCGGGATACTCATCCCGATGCTCGAGGTCGTTCGCATGGGGAAGAATCTCCTTGTCGACGAAGGTCCGTACCGCCGCAAGGATGTCCCGCTGCACATCGGTCAGACCGTCGGTCTGCGCGATCCTGCCCATGTTCCGCTCCTGTCGCTGCCCCCGATGCCTGAGGGGAGAGCAGAAACGCACTCAGGCAGCGGGATGGTTTCATCATGGCCACGCGCCACGCGCCACGCGCCACGCGCCACGCGCCACGCGCCACGCGCCACGCGCCACGCGCCGGGCGCGCCGATCCGCCCCGACTCGGGCGGATTCAGCCGACCGGTGGTTCGAACTTCACCGTACGCTGCATCCCCGCGGCGCGGCCCTTGCCCGCGACGACCTCGGCCATCTTCCGGCTCGCCTCGTCGATCATCTCGTCGCCGAGCATCACCGCACCGGTCAGACCGCCCGCGGCCGAGGTGTGCCAGGCATAGGCCTCCAGGATCAGCTCGGCATGGTCGTAGTCGGCCTGCCGGGGCGCGTAGATCTCGTTGGCCGCCTCAATCTGGCCTGGGTGCAGCACCCACTTGCCGTCGAACCCGAGCGCCGCGGACCTGCCCGCCACCGCCCGGAACCCGTCCACATCACGGATCTGCAGAAACGGCCCGTCGATCGCCTGCACCCCGCGGGCGCGCGCGGCCTCGAGAATCTTGAACAGCACATAGTGAAATGGGTCACCCGGATAGTCCGGACTGAGCGCCCCCACCACCAGCGACGGCATGTTCACCGACGCCATGAAATCCGCCGGGCCGAAGATGATCGTCTCGATCCGCGGGCTCGCGAACGCGATCTCCTTGACGTTCGACAGCCCCAGCGCATTCTCGATCTGCGCCTCGATCCCGATCCGGCCCACCTCGAGCCCCATGACCTTCTCGATCTGGGTGAGCAGCAGGTCCAGCCACGCCACCTGCTCCGCCGACTGCACCTTAGGCAGCATCACGCAGTCCAGGTTCGCCCCCGCGCCCTCCACCACCTCGATCACGTCGCGGTAGGTCCAGCGCGTGGTCAGGTCGTTGACCCGCACCACCCGGGTCTTCCCCGCCCAGGCGCCCTCGTTCAGCGCCGCGACCACGTTCGCCCGCGCTGACTCCTTCGCGCCGGGAGCCACCGAGTCCTCCAGGTCACAGAACACCTGATCGGCCGGCAACCCCTGGGCCTTGCCCAGCATCTTCGGCGACGAGCCGGGAACGGCCAGACACGACCGGCGCGAACGCAGCGACACGACTACCCCACATCTCTCACAGGCCGAATCTCGACGAACGGACGAACACCCAGCGGACAGGGACATCGACGCGGAACCGAGGCTTCGTCATCCGTCAGCGCGGCCCCCGCACTCCCTACCAAGGGTCTCCACAGGTCGCGACCGCCCGATCACAGAAATCGCCCGGTAGCCCGATATTAGCCCATCCGATAATCTTGGATTGTGCATCTAGGTTTTATCACAGTCCCCCACGCCGGGCATCCGATTCGCGCTCACCATGCGCGCCACATTCGTCACCTTATGTAAGGTGCAGGTAAGGTACCGGATCCGTCGGCGCGGCGCCTCGGGCGCCGTCCGCCTTCGTCCCATGGCCGGGTTCGCTTCCGGTCGGATCAGTTGACCTGGCGCTCGTGGCCCTCCCAGTACGGGGCGCGCAGCTTGAACTTCTGCAGCTTGCCGGTGGCGGTACGGGCAAGCTGGTCGCGGAACTCCACCGAGGTGGGTGCCTTGTAGCCGGCGAGCCGCTCCTTGCAGTGCTTGATCAGCTCCGCCTCGGTCGCCGTCCGGCCCTCGGCGAGCACGACCAGCGCCTTGATCGTCTCACCCCACTTCTCGTCGGGCACGCCGATCACCGCGACCTCGGCCACCGCCGGGTGGCTGAACAGGCAGTCCTCGACCTCGATCGACGAGACGTTCTCACCGCCGGTAATGATCACGTCCTTCTTGCGGTCACTGATCGTCAGGTGGCCCTCGTCGTCGATCACGCCGCCGTCACCGGTGTGGAACCAGCCGCCCGCCAGGGCCCTGGCCGACTCCTCCGGCCGCTCCCAGTAGCCCGCCAGGACCACGTTGGAGCGGGCCAGCACCTCACCGGAGTCCGAGAGCTTGAGCGTGACGCCCAGAGCGGACGCACCCGCACGGACGAGCTTGCCCGCGCGATCCTCGGGCGGCAGGTCGTCCCACTCCACGCGGGAACGGTTGATCGTGAGCAGCGGCGAGGTCTCGGTGAGGCCGTAGATCTGGATGAACTCCCAGCCGAGCTCCTCCTCGACCCGTTGGATCGTCTTGGTGGGCGGCGGAGCACCCGCGCAGATGACCCGCACGCGGTCGCGGCCGGGGACCTCGCCGTCCCAGTCCCGGACGGCGTCGAGCACGGCGTTGACCACAGCCGGCGCGGCGCACATCACGGTGACGCCGTGCTGCTCCACGCGGCGCAGGATCTCCGGGCCGTCGATCTTGCGCAGCACCACCTGCTGGACGCCGAGACCGGTCATGCCGAACGGCATGCCCCAGCCATTGGCGTGGAACATCGGCAGCGTGTGCAGGTAGACGTCGCGGTCGGTGACACCGGCGTGCAGCGCGAAGGTGACCGCGTTGACCCAGATGTTGCGGTGGGTGATCTGCACGCCCTTGGGCCGCGCGGTCGTGCCGCTGGTGTAGTTGATCGTGGCGGTGGCGTTCTCGTCCGGCTCCCACGGCGTGGGCTCGGTGTCGAAGCGGTAGAATTCGGCGTCGCTCTCGGCGCCCAGCACGAACTTCTGCCTCGCGGTCACGCCGGAGAGCTTCTCCTCCAGCTCGGGGTCGATGAGCAGTACATCGGAGCCGGAGTGCTCGACGATGTAGCTGACCTCCTCCGGCGAGAGACGGAAGTTCACCGGGACGAGCACCCGGCCGTACCCGCTGACACCGAAGAACGACGCGAGCAGGCGGGCGCTGTTGTGCGCCACGATCGCGACGCGCTCACCGTGGCCCACGCCTAAGGCGTCCAGGCCCGCCGCCTGCGCACGGGCGGTCTCACCCAGGCGGGAGTAGGTCAGGTCCGGCCACGGCTGGGCGGGCTGGTCCGGTTCATCCACGACACCGACACGTCTGCCGTACACCGCGACCGCTCGATCAAGGAAATCACGTGCACCGAAAGGCACCAACATCGCTGGCCTCCAGGGGGCTGTGGGCGGTGCTGCCGAACCTCACCGGTCGAATCGAGTGTGATCCCAAAGTGTAGGCACGGTAAACGGCGAGGGCTTGTACGCCGGCGACAGGCGCTTGCACCCACCCGCCACACGACGTCGGCGCGGGCCCGGTCAGGCCGCCGCCGTCGGTGCTGTCGAGCTGCTCGCGGTGTGGCTACGCCGGGTGGTTCGTGAGGAACAGGTTCGTTAGGAACAACTGTTTGCAATGTTCACCCAGGCAGCCTTGCGCGTTCCGGGCGGCGCAGTTGTCCGGACAAGCCGCGCGAGCATTGTGCTGGACATGCCGGGTGCGCCCGCGCACCGAGTCGTCCGCGAGTACTACATCGACGACCTGCTGACGAGCTTGGTGAGGATCGGAAGGAAACCCTGGTGTCTGCTTCTCTTCGGACAGCGACTGACGGCGACATCGATCGCCTGGCCGGCTTGCTTGCCACCGGCCACGACCTACTCGGCACACAGCCCCGCCCTCGCCTCGACAGCGGGTGGCTCCGCGGATTGCTCACCCAGCCCAGGTGGCGGGTCCTCCTCGCCGAGGACGCGGACCGGCTGCTTGGGGCCGCGGTCCTCGATGCTTCTTCCTGCTGGACCCGACTGCCCTCCGCGGCGCGCCTTGAGGCACTCGTGATCGCTCCCGAGACGCCGGCCGGCGTCGCCGAGACACTCGTGAGGGCTCTGGACCGGCAGGCCGCTTTACTGGGGTGCACCACGCTCGTCGTGTCCGGTTCGGTCGGTACCGAGCTTGCGCGTAGGCTCGGTTTCGATCACCGCCTAGAAGGGTGGTCGGTCCGACAGCAGGCGTGGGGGGACGACTCCGCTCCGCTCGCTGAGCGGTTTCTGCGGGTTGCCGCACTCTCCGCCGCCAACCACGCCACCGAAGACGCCGCACTGACC
>NZ_CDWRCL010000076.1:0-16121 GCF_977927575.1 Frankia sp. CcCS3 | reverse complement strand
GTCGCCGCGGCGGGCTGCACCCGCCTCGGCGTCGTCGCCCGCCGGCCCGCCGCCGTGGCGGAGGTGACGGAGATCGGGTCGCGGCTGGGCGTCGAGGTCACCGCGCTGCCCTGGGATCTGCTGGCCGCCGGCCTGCCGGCCGGCCCGGATCTGGTCATCTCCACCACGCCCGCCGGCGCGACCGACGGGCTCGCCACCAAACCGTGGTCGCCAGCCTGTCAGCTCGTAGAACTGCTCTATCATCCCTGGCCCACGGCGCTGGCCGCCGCGGCCTACCGGGCCGGTGCCCGGGTCGCAGGTGGCCTGGAGATCCTCGCCGCCCAGGCCGTGGGGCAGGTCGAGCATTTCACCGGGCAGGTGGTTCCCGCCAGCGTTCTGTTGGCCGCGGGCCAGGCCGCGCTGGACGAGCGGGCGCAGGCGGACAGGCCCCCGGCGGTGCCGGCGGTGGAGGTCGGCGTGCCGGCCGGCCATGGTTTCGCGGGGAGTGGTCCCCGCGGCCGCGGCGGACCTGCCGGCGGATAGCGGTGCCGGGAGTGGTGCCGGGCGGCGCGCTCAGCATGTTGATCGCCCTTCCGGCGCTCGCCGCCCTGCCGTTCGGTCGCCGGGTCGTGGCCGGCGTGCCGGCAGTGCCCGGGGAGGCCCCGCACCGGGAGGTGCCCGGGGCGGTGGCGCTCGGTGCCGTGACGGTGCTGGTCGCCACGGCCGTGACCGTCGCCCTGCACGATCATCCGAGCTGGTTGCCGGCCTATGTGTACCTGGCGGTCGTCGGGGTCTGGCTGGCCGTGATCGATCTTCGGGTGCACCGCCTGCCCGACCATCTGGTACTGCCGTCCTATCCGGTGCTTGCCGGGCTGTTCGGCCTCGCCGCGCTGGTCACCGCCGAGCCCGACCGTCTGCTGCGCGCCGGGGTGGCGGCCGCCGCCGTCTGGATGATCTTCCTGGGGGTGCATTGCCTGCCGAGGGCGGGACTTGGGCGCGGCGACGTCAAGGTGTCCGGCCTGCTGGGCGGTGCGCTCGGCTGGCTCGGCTGGCCGAGTGTGGTGTTCGGGCTGTTCGCCGGCGTCGTCCTCGGGGGGCTCTGGGCAAGCGCGCTGCTGGTGGCGGGCCGGGTCGGCCGGCATGACCGCATCGCCTACGGTCCCTTTCTGCTTGCCGGGACGCTGCTCGCCGTCCTCGGCCGCGCCGGCTGATCCCGGTTATTCTACTTGATCCATATTATTTTGTTTAATCCCAATCGTCCTATTTGATCCTGATAGTTCCGTTTGATTCCGGTCGTCCTGCCTGATCGCGGTCGTGACCTGGGCGGTGAGCGTGAAAGACTGGAGCCATGGTGCGTTGGCTGACGGCGGGGGAGTCTCATGGTCCCGCCCTGGTGGCGACGGTCGAGGGGCTGCCCGCCGGGATCCGGATAACCAGTTCCGACATCTCCGCCGAGCTGGCCCGCCGCCGGCTCGGGCACGGTCGCGGCGCGCGGATGAGCTTCGAGCGTGACGAGGTCGAGCTGCTCGGCGGAGTCCGCCACGGCGTCACTCTCGGCGGCCCGGTCAGCGTGGTCGTCCGCAACACCGAGTGGCCCAAGTGGGAGCGGGTCATGTCGCCCGACCCGGTCGATCCGGCGGCGCTGGCGGGCCTGAGCCGCGCAGCCCCGCTGACCCGGCCCCGGCCCGGCCACGCCGATCTCGCCGGCATGCAGAAGTACGGGTTCGACGACGCCCGGCCCGTGCTGGAGCGCGCCAGCGCCCGGGAGACCGCCGCGCGGGTCGCGCTCGGCACCGCGGCCAAGGCGCTGCTGCGGCAGGCATACGGCATCGAGGTGATCTCGCACGTCGTCGCGATCGGCGCGGTCGAGGTGCCCCCGGGGGTGCCCGCCCCGACGTCGCTGGCGGCGGTGGATGCGGACCCGGTCCGCTGTGCCGACCAGGCGACCAGCGTGCGGATGGTCGCCGAGATCGACGCAGCCCACGCCGACGCGGACACCCTCGGCGGCATCGTCGAGGTGCTGGCGTATGGCTGCCCGCCCGGGCTCGGCAGCTACGTGCACGGCGACCGGCGCCTCGACGCCCGGATCGCGGGCGAGCTGATGGGCATTCAGGCGATCAAGGGCGTTGAGTTCGGGGACGGTTTCACCACCGCGCGGCGGCGGGGTTCCGTGGCGCACGACGAGATCGAGCCGGCCGGTGCCGGCGGCCGGCGGGTGCGGCGGGCGACTGCCCGGGCCGGCGGGGTCGAGGGCGGCATGACCACGGGCGAGCCGTTGCGCGTGCGGGTGGCGATGAAGCCGATCTCCTCGCTGACCAGGCCGTTGTCCACGGTGGACGTGTCCACTGGCGAGGCGGCGGTCGCGATCAACCAGCGGTCCGACGTGTGCGCGGTGCCCGCGGCCGGGGTGGTGACGGAGGCGATGGTCGCCCTCGTGCTCGCCGGCGCGGCGCTGGAGAAGTTCGGGGGGGACTCGGTGGAGGAGACCCGGCGCAATTACGAGGGGTACCTGAAGTCCCTGGTCATCCGCTGATCGGCGGCGGGAATCGGCAGGCGGCGAAGACAGAGGATCATCGTGGGGGAGCCGGCGACGGACGCGTGGGCGGGGCCGATGGCCTGGACGGGGCCGATGGTGGTGCTGGTCGGAGCGCCCGGAGCGGGGAAGACGACGGTGGGCACCCAGCTGGCGCGGCGGTGGGGGGTGGGTTTCCGCGACACCGACGCCGACATCGAGGCGGCGCTCGGCACCACCGTCGCGGACATCTTTCTCGATCATGGTGAGGAGTACTTCCGGCTGGCCGAGCGCCGGGCGGTGGCGGCCGCGCTCGCGGATCATCGGGGGGTCCTGGCCCTTGGCGGGGGAGCGGTGCTCGACGCCGAGACCCGGACCCTGCTGGCCGGGCACCGGGTCGTCTATCTTGAGGTGGGAGTTTCCGACGCGGTGCGGCGGGTGGGCCTCGCCCGGGACCGTCCACTGCTGGTCGAGGGGCCCCGCACGCGGCTCGCCGCCCTGCTCAGGGCACGCCGGCCGCTCTACGCCGAGGTGGCGACGGTGGTCATCGACACCGCGGGGCACGAGCCGGACGAGGTGACCGGCCAGGTGGCGGCGGCACTGGGCCCGCTGCTCACGGCGGGCAGCGGACCGGGCGAGGCGGCGGACGCCGCAGGGGGCAGACGGTGAGTATGCAGGTGAAGGCCTCCGACATCGTGCGGATCCCGGTACGGCCGGGCGGCGGGCGTCCCTACGACGTCGTGCTCGGGGCGGGCCTGCTCGGCGAGCTCGCCGAGGCCGTCGCCGGGCGGACCCGCGCCGCGGTGATCCATCCCGGGGCGTTGCGGGCCACCGCGGACGCCGTCGTCGCCGACCTGCGGGAGAACGCGGGCGTGGAGGCGCACGCCATCGAGGTGCCCGGCGGCGAGGAGGCCAAGCAGCTGCGGATCGCCGGCTTCTGCTGGGACGTGCTCGGCCGGATCGGCTTCACCCGGGACGACGTGGTGATCGGCCTCGGCGGCGGCACCGTGACGGACCTGGCCGGGTTCGTCGCCGCGAGCTGGCTGCGCGGGGTGGACGTCGTCCAGGTGCCGACCACCGTGCTCGGCATGGTCGACGCGGCGGTCGGCGGGAAGACCGGCATCGACATCGACGCGGGCAAGAACCTGGTCGGGGCGTTCCACCAGCCGCTCGGCGTGCTGTGCGATCTGGCGGCGCTGGAGTCCCTGCCGGCCGTCGAGGTACGCGCCGGGCTCGCCGAGGTCGTCAAGACCGGTTTCATCGCCGACGCGGCGATCATCGATCTGCTCGACGCCGATCCGACCGGCACCGCGCATCTGCCCGAGCTGATCGAGCGGTCCATCCGGGTCAAGGCCGAGGTGGTCTCCGGCGATCCGCGGGAGGACGGCCGGCGGGAGATCCTCAACTATGGTCACACCCTCGGTCATGCCATCGAGAAGGTCGAGCACTTCAGCTGGCGGCACGGCGCGGCGATCTCGGTGGGCATGGTGTTCGCGGCGGAGCTGTCCCGGCTTGTCGTCGGCCTCGACGATGCCACCGCCGACCGGCACCGCGAGCTGCTGACCCGCATCGGCCTGCCGGTGACCTACCGGGGCGACCGGTGGGCGGCGCTGCTCGACGCGATGCGGGTCGACAAGAAGGCGCGGGGACGGCGGATGCGTTTCGTCGGCCTCGAGGCGCAGGGCCGCACCGTCATCCTGGACAATCCGGATGCTGGCCTGCTGATCGCGGCGTTCACCACCGTCGCCGAGGATCGGTAGACTCGTCGCGGCGGTTTGTAGGATCGCCGCCACGTCCGCGCCCGGTGGCGGGTCCGGAAGCGGCCTGAGGATGGGGAAGCGGCCTGGGATGGCTGGGATGGCCTGGGGAGCCTGGGGAGAGAGCACCGCGGTCCTCGCACGAGGGCCCGGGTAACGACCACACCCGCCGTCGGCGTACGGCGATGGAAACGGAGAACGCGCGCAGTGGCGACCACCAACGACCTGAAGAACGGCATGACGCTCGACATCGACGGGGTGTTGTGGAACGTCGTCGGCTTCCAGCACGTCAAGCTGGGTAAGGGTGGGGCGTTCGTCCGCACGACCCTGAAGAACGTGCTCACCGGGAAAGTCGTCGACCGCACCTTCAACGCCGGGGTCAAGGTCGACGTCGCGACCGTCGACCGCCGCGAGATGACCTACCTCTACCGGGACGGTGCCGATTTCGTCTTCATGGACAGCGAGTCCTACGATCAGATCCCGATCCCGCCGGATGTCGTCGGCGGGACGGCCGACTACATGCTGGAGAACACCGTGGCCACCGTCGCGCTGCACGACGGCGCCCCGCTCTACGTCGAACTGCCGGCCAGCGTCGAGCTGACCATTTCGCAGACCGACCCGGGGGTGCAGGGCGATCGCTCGACCGGCGGGACGAAGCCGGCCACCCTGCAGACGGGCGCCACCATCAACGTGCCGCTGTTCATCACCAGCGGGGAAAAGGTCAAGGTCGACACGCGTGACGGCCGGTACCTGGGCCGGGTGACGAGCTGAGCGCCAGGTCCAAGGCCCGTAAACGGGCACTGGACATCCTCTACGAAGCGGACGTGCGCGCGAGCGCCGTGCCGGAGATCCTCGCTGCCCGGCTGGCCCAGTCCGATCCACCGGTATCGGAATACGCCGTCGAGCTGGTCGAGGGGGTCATCGAGCACCGCGGGGAGATCGACGAGCGGATCGTCCGGTACGCCGAGGGTTGGACGTTGGAGCGGATGCCGCCGGTCGACCGCAACATTCTGCGGATCGCCGTGCTGGAACTGCTCTGGCGTCCCGACGTCCCGGATCGGGTCGCCATCGACGAAGCCGTGGAACTGGCGAAGAACCTCTCCACCCACCGGTCGCCGGTGTTCGTCAACGGGCTGCTCGCGAGTCTGGTCGAGGGGAAGAGCCCGGCCACCACGGCCGAGTCGACCGGACGAGGATCGGCGGTGGATTCCATTCCCGGCCAGCCGTCGTAGCGGCGGTCTACCGGGGTTGCCCGGTTACCCTGCTGCCAGGTTACCGGGAGGGAACCGGGATCGGCATTCCCGGTACGTCGCCCAGGCGACGTACCGGGTCCTTCCCCGGATACGTGTGCCGCGGGTGGCGCGGATGCGAGCCGGCGGACTGTGGTGTACCGGTACCACAGTACCGGTACACCACAGTACCGGAGCGAGGCTAGACGTCGGTCGCCGCGGCGTCCGCGCCCTGCTCCGGAGACAGCACGCCCCAAGAGACGAGCTGCTCGGTGAGCTTGCTCGGCGAGGTGTCGTAGATCACCGCGAGCGAGCGCAGGTCCTCGTACCGGATCGAGAGCGCTCGGCCGTTGTAGTCGCCGCGCTGGCTCTGAATGGTCGCCGCGTACCGGGCGAGCGGACCGCCCTGCTCCTTGGGAACCTGGGAGAGACGCTCGAGGTCGAGGACGATCCGGGGAGACTGCTCCAGCGGAGCGACGGTGGAACCCTCGGGAAGAAGCTCCCCCACCGGAACGCCGTAGAATTCCGCGAGCTCGGAGAGGCGCTGCACGGTGACGGCGCGGTCCCCACGTTCGTAGGAACCCACGACGACGGCTTTCCACCGACCGTGCGACTTCTCTTCGACGCCATGAAGCGAGAGCCCCTGCTGGGTGCGTATCGCGCGCAGCCGAGCACCGAGCGCCTTCGCATAGTCGGACATCGGAGTGCCCACTCCTGTCGTGGTCGATCAGTTGGAACCGGGGCTCGTGCCGCCGGCGGTTACCGATAGTAGTGCCCGCCGGGTTGACGCTCGACACCCGGGGGGTCGTGTCGCCTCTTTCTTTGTACCACTTTCTGTAGCCCTCTGGTTGCGTCCTATGCCTGAGCGGTGGGAACTTCCGGGTGCCGTCACCGCTGTGGCGACGGCGTCGAACCCAGTGACAAGTAGTGACAACATGATGCTGCGTGGTTGGCGCGGCAATAACGTCCCGCGCTGTCCGGACCGGTGGGCGACCCGTCGTCGCGCTGGGCGCCAGGGGCGGTCGGCGTCCGGAGGCGAGACCCTCACACGTCCTGAGGGCCCTGGTAACGTCGCTGGGACCACTCCTTTAAGGACCGTCCCGTGAGGCGGGGAAGGAGGGATGCCGCGTGGCTCCGGCTGCCGCGAGCGACCCCGCATCGCGCCGTCCCGGCACCGCCCGGGCAGTACTGTCCGCAGACGACATCACCCGGATCGTCAGCCGGATGGCGCATCAGATTCTCGAGAAGACCTCCGGTGGCGCCGGGGTCGTCCTGCTCGGAGTACCCACCCGAGGGGTACCTCTCGCGCACCGGCTGGCACAGCGGGTGCAGGCCGTCGAGGGGGTGCGTCTCCCGGTTGGCTCCCTCGACCCGACCATGTACCGCGACGATCTGCGACTGCGCGGCGTGCGTCCCCTCGAGGTGACCGACATTCCCGAGGGTGGTGTCGACAGTCGCGTGGTGATCCTCATCGACGACGTCCTCTACTCCGGGCGCACGGTGCGGGCGGCGCTGGACGCCCTGGCCGCCTACGGCCGGCCGCGTGCCGTCCAGCTCGCGGTCCTGGTCGACCGGGGCCATCGCGAGCTGCCGATCCGCGCCGACTACGTCGGGAAGAACATGCCGACCTCGCGCCGGGAGTCGGTGGCCGTCCGGCTGCGGGAGATCGACGGCGCCGACGGCGTACTGATCCTCTCGGCCGCCGGGGGGGACGTCGCCGACGGCGCGCCTCCCGGGAACCAGCCATGATCGGGGGGAGTGCCGTGCGGGGAGCACGAGCCGGGTTCGGGGGACGGGTGTGAACCGCCATCTCCTCTCGACCGAGGATCTCTACCGGGACGACGCGCTGCTGGTGCTGGACACCGCTGAACGGATGGCGCGGGTCGCCGAGGCGTCGGTGCGCAAACTGCCGACCCTGCGGGGCCGCACCGTCGTCAACCTGTTCTTCGAAGACTCCACCCGCACCCGCACGTCCTTCGAGGTAGCCGCCAAGAGACTGTCGGCCGATGTGATCAATTTTTCGGCGCGCGGGTCAAGCGTGTCGAAGGGCGAAAGCCTGAAGGACACGGCGCAGACCCTCGAGGCGATGGGCGCCGACGCCGTGGTCTGCCGGCATGCCGCGAGCGGCGCGCCGCACCGACTGGCCTCCTGGGTGCGCGGCAGCGTGGTGAACGCGGGAGACGGCACCCACGAGCACCCGACCCAGGCCCTGCTCGACGCCTTCACCATGCGCCGCCGGCTCGGCCGGATCGACGGCCTCGCCGTCACCATCGTCGGCGACGTGCTGCATTCCCGGGTAGCGCGATCGAACGTGTGGCTGCTCGCCACGCTGGGCGCGACGGTGACCGTCGTGGCCCCGCCGACGTTGTTGCCCCTCGGGATCTCCTCGTGGCCGGTCGAGGTGTCGTACGACCTCGACGCCGTGCTGCCCAAGAGCGACGTGGTGATGATGCTGCGGGTCCAGCGGGAGCGGATGTCCGCGGCCTTCTTCCCGACCGAACGGGAGTACAGCCGGCGCTACGGGCTGGATGCCGACCGGGCGGAGATGTTGCCCGGCCACGCCCTGGTGATGCATCCCGGCCCGATGGTACGCGGGATGGAGATCGCCTCCCGGGTCGCCGACTCCGCCCGGTCGACAGTCGTGGAACAGGTTGCGAACGGGGTGAGCGTGCGGATGGCCGTGCTGTACCTGCTGCTGGGTGGTTCCGGGGAGGTCTCATGACGACGCCCGCGGCGGAGACGCCGGTGGGGACGCCGACGGGGACCTCCTGGGTCCTGCGGCGGGTCCGCCCGCTCGGCGGGGACCCTGTCGACGTCGTCCTCGCGGGCGGGGTGGTGGCCGCCTGGCGACCGGCCGGCTCCACGCACGCCGGGGCCGGGGGACTGCCCGCCGGCACCACCGTGCTGGGCACGGACGGGCTGATCCTGCTCCCCGGCCTGGTCGACCTGCACACTCACCTGCGGGAACCCGGCCGGGAGGACGCCGAGACGGTCGCCTCCGGCACCCGCGCCGCGGCCCTCGGTGGCTACACCACCGTGTTCGCGATGGCGAACACCAATCCGGTCGCCGACACCGCGGGGGTCGTCGAGCAGGTGTGGCGGCTCGGCCTGGATGCGGGTCACTGCGACGTCCGGCCGGTCGGCGCGGTCACCGTCGGGCTTGCCGGCGAGCGACTCGCCGAACTCGGCGCCATGGCCTCCTCCGCGGCGGGCGTGCGGGTCTTCTCCGACGACGGGCACTGCGTGTCGGACGCGCTGCTCATGCGCCGGGCGCTGGAGTACGTCAAGGCGTTCGACGGGGTGATCGCCCAGCATGCGCAGGAACCGCGACTGACCGAGAACGCCCAGATGAACGAGGGCACGGTGGCCGCCCGGCTGGGGCTGCCGGGGTGGCCCGCGGTCGCCGAGGAGGCGATCATCGCCCGGGACGCGCTGCTGGCCGGGCACGTCGGCTCCCGGCTGCACGTCTGTCACGTCTCCACCGCCGGATCGGTGGAGATCATCCGGTGGGCCAAGGCGAAGGGCTGGAACGTCACCGCCGAGGTGACCCCGCACCACCTGCTGCTCACCGACGACCTGGTCTGCTCGTTCGACCCGGTCTACAAGGTCAACCCGCCGCTGCGCACCGCCGCCGACGTCGCCGCGCTGCGCGCCGGGCTCGCCGACGGCACGATCGACTGCGTCGCCACCGACCACGCCCCGCACGCGCTGGAGGACAAGGAGACGGAGTGGGCCGCCGCGCGTCCCGGCATGCTCGGTCTCGAGACGGCGCTGTCGGTGGTCATCGAGACGATGGTCATCCCGGGCCGGTTGGACTGGGCCGGGGTCGCCGAGCGGATGGCACTGGCCCCGGCGAGGATCGGTGGCCTGCCGCGAACCGCGACCGAGGTGTGGAGTTCCATAGCAGTGGGCGCGCCCGCGACCGTCACCCTGCTCGACCCGGCGCCGTGG
The DNA here is from genome assembly GCF_977927575.1 of Frankia sp. CcCS3. Lineage (NCBI taxonomy): Bacteria > Bacillati > Actinomycetota > Actinomycetes > Frankiales > Frankiaceae > Frankia > Frankia sp. CcCS3. The sequence goes on along the minus strand of NZ_CDWRCL010000076.1, from coordinate 6,693 downwards.
CGGATGGTCGAGCCGGACGCGCTCGCCAGCCGCAGCCGCAACACGCCCTATGCGGGCCGGTCGCTGCCGGGAACGATCCGCGCCACGTTCCTGCGGGGACGGCCCACCGTGTTCGACGGGAAGATCGTATGATTGTTTCGCGCGCCGCATCCCTGCAGGCCGCCGGGCCCGCCGTCGCCTTGGACCGGGCGCCGGACCGCCTGGGGCTGCACCTGCTTCTCCTGCTCGGTCTGTTGCTGGTGTTCGTCGCGGTGGTCGGTTCGATGCGACGGGCGTGGCGCAACCGGGCCGAGCGTCAGGAGGAGGACCTTCCCGAGCTGCCCGTCCCGCCGGCGGAACCGGGCACGGTGTTCGCCGCTCCGCTGCGCGGGATGTACCTCGGCACCGTCGACGCCGGGCACTGGCTGGAATGGATCGCCGCCCGCGGGCTGGGCGGGCGGGCCGGCGGCTACGTCAGCGTGTACGAGACCGGGGTGCGGGTGGACCGCCCCGGGGAGGCGTTCTGGATCCCGCGCGAGGCCGTCCGCGGTGCCCGGCTGGAGCGGGCGCACGCCGGCAAGGTTTCCGCTCCCGGGCGTCTGATCGTCATCGCGTGGTCGTTCGGCGGGCACGAGCTGGAGACCGGTTTCCGTGGCGAGGACCGCGCCCGTCAGCCCAAGGTCGTGCGCGCCGTCCACGACCTGATCGGCCCCCCGCCCGCGCATCTGGCACCGGGCGACGTCACCTCACCGCACGCGGTACCGCGGATCCGCCCCCGGGCCATCGCGCCCGGCCCCGGGACGGTGGGCCGGCCCGGGCAGCGACCGGGTTCCGGACAGCCGACCGAGGAGATGCCGGCGATCCGGACCGGCCCTCGGCTGCGTTCCCGGGGGGAGCGGGCCCAGGCCCGCGGCGAGCAGGCGGTGCCCGCCGACCGGCGGCCCTACGCGGAGCGGTGGCGCTCGGACCAGAGACTCCCCGATCGGCGACACCCGGATGAGGGTCACCCCGACCCGCGCCGCCCCGACTCGCGCCATCCCGATCAGCGGCCGGCGGATCCGGGATCGGGCCCCGGGTGGGTGCACCCGGGACAGCTTGATCAGTCTGACCCCGGCTGGTCGTCGGTTGACCCGTTGACCTCACCGCTCGGTGAGGTCAACAGGCTGAAGGAGGATCGGTGAGCACTCCCACCACGACGCCGACGCGAGCGGTCCTGATGCTGGAGGACGGTCGCAGCTTCGTCGGCGAGGCGTACGGGGCGATCGGCGAGACCTTCGGCGAGGCCGTGTTCTCCACCGGGATGACCGGCTACCAGGAGACGCTGAGCGATCCGTCGTTCCACGGCCAGGTCGTCATCATGACCGCCCCGCACATCGGCAACACCGGCGTCAACGACGAGGACTACGAGTCCGAGCGGATCCAGGTCGCCGGGTTCGTCGTGCGTGACCCCGCCCGGCGGGCCTCCAACTGGCGCGCCCGGGGCACGCTTGACGACGAGCTGGCCGCGGCCGGCGTGGTGGGGATCAGCGGGATTGACACCCGGGCGCTGACCCGTCACCTGCGTGAGCTCGGCTCGATGCGGTGCGGGATCAGCAGCGTGCTCGACGCCGACGCCGATGGTGGCCCGGTCGGCACGGGCCCGGGTTCCGGCGCGGACGGCGAGCGGGCGGCGGCGCTCGACGCCCTGCTCGACCGGGTCCGCGCCTCCCCGGAGATGCTCGGCGCGGATCTTGCGCCCCGGGTCTCCACCCCTACCCCCTATGTGGTGGAGGCGGTGGCGGGCGCCGCGCTGTTCAAAGTCGCCGCGCTCGATCTCGGCATCAAGCGCGCGACGCCGGCCGCCATGGCCGCGCTGGGCTGCGAGGTGCACGTGCTGCCGGCCCGCACCATCGGCGAACAGCTGCTGGCGCTCGAACCGGACGGGGTGTTCCTGTCGAACGGTCCCGGCGACCCGGCGGCGGCGGACTACGCGGTTGACGCGCTGCGGACGGTGCTGCGGGCCGGTGTCCCGGTGTTCGGGATCTGTTTCGGGCACCAGCTGCTGGCCCGCGCTCTCGGCTTCGAGACGTACAAGCTCACCTACGGCCACCGCGGCGTGAACCAGCCGGTCGGGGACATGGCGACCGGGCGGATCGCGGTCACCAGCCAGAACCACGGGTTCGCCGTGCGGGCGCCGCTGACCGGGGTGACCGACACCCCGTTCGGCCGGGTGGTGGTCAGCCACCGCGGCCTCAACGACAACGTCGTCGAGGGATTGGAGTGTCTGGACGTGCCGGCCTTCAGCGTGCAGTTCCATCCGGAGGCCGCGCCGGGGCCGCATGATGCCTCCTCGTTGTTCGAGCGGTTCCGCGCTTTGATGGCGGACACCCGGGAGCGTGGCGAGAGATCTGTCGGGAGTGAACGATGAGTGGTTCGACGAGCCAGGGGTCCCCGCGGGTCAGGAGCGCAGCGAGCGATCCGCGGGAAAGGCTGAGCAGTGTCCTGGTCCTCGGCTCCGGGCCGATCGTGATCGGCCAGGCGTGCGAGTTCGACTATTCGGGTACCCAGGCCTGCCGGGTGCTGCGCGCGGAGGGCCTGCGGGTCATCCTGGTCAACAGCAACCCGGCGACGATCATGACCGATCCGGGGATCGCGGACGCGACCTACGTCGAGCCGATCACCCCGGACATCGTCGCGAAGATCATCGAACGGGAGCGGCCCGACGCGATCCTCGCCACCATGGGGGGCCAGACCGCGCTGAACACCGCCGTCGCCCTGCACGACGCCGGTGTCCTGGACCGCTTCGAGGTCCGTCTGATCGGCGCGAACATCGACGCGATCCGCGCCGGGGAGGACCGTCAGGCGTTCAAGGACATCGTCGCCGCGGTCGGCGGCGAGACCGCGCGCAGCGCCATCTGCCACACCGTCGCCGAGTGCCTGGCCGCCGGGGAGGAGTTCTCCTACCCGGTGGTCGTGCGACCCAGCTTCACCCTCGGCGGCGCCGGCAGCGGCTTCGCCCATGATTCCGGCGAGCTGCGCCGGATGGCGGCGGACGGGCTGGCCGCGAGCCCGTCGACCGAGGTGCTGGTGGAGGAGTCGGTCCTCGGCTGGAAGGAGTACGAGCTCGAGCTGATGCGCGACCGCGCGGACAACGTGGTCGTGGTCTGCTCGATCGAAAACGTCGACCCGATGGGGGTGCACACCGGCGACTCGATCACGGTGGCGCCGGCGATGACCCTGACCGACCGCGAGTACCAGCGCATGCGGGACATGGCGATCGCGGTGATGCGGGCCGTCGGCGTCGACGCCGGCGGCTGCAACATCCAGTTCGCCGTCGACCCGGCGACGGGCCGGCAGGTGGTCATCGAGATGAACCCCCGGGTGTCGCGGTCCTCGGCCCTGGCCTCGAAGGCGACCGGCTTCCCGATCGCGAAGATCTCGGCGAAGCTCGCGCTCGGGTACACCCTCGACGAGATCCCCAACGACATCACCCGCACCACGCCCGCGGCCTTCGAGCCGGCGCTGGACTACGTCGTGGTGAAGGTGCCGCGGTTCGCGTTCGAGAAGTTCCCCGGTGCCGACCCGACGCTCACGACGACGATGAAGTCCGTCGGCGAGGCGATGGGGGTTGGCCGCAGCTTCGCCGAGGCGCTGCAGAAGGCGCTGCGCTCGATGGAGGCCCCGGGCTCGGTGTTCTCCTTCGTCCCGCCCGAGGCGGACGCCGCCGACCTGCTGGAAGCCGCGCGGGTTCCCCACGACGGCCGGTTGCGTACCGTCCAGCAGGCGCTGCTCGCCGGCGCGGATCCCGACGAGGTCACCCGGGTCACCGGGATCGACCCGTGGTTCGTCGACCAGCTCGTCTTCCTCAACGAGACCGCGGCGACGATCAGTCGCAATCCGGCGGGCATCCGGCGGGCCAAGCGAGCCGGGTTCTCCGACGCCCAGCTCGCCGAGATCCTCGGCACCTCCGAGGACGTGGTCCGGGCGTTCCGCCACCGCACCGGCATCCGGCCGGTGTTCAAGACCGTCGACACCTGCGCGGCGGAGTTTGCCTCCGAGACCCCGTACCACTACTCCGCTTACGACGCCGAGACCGAGGTCGCGCCGAGCGAACGGCCGCGGGTGATCGTGCTCGGCAGCGGGCCCAACCGCATCGGCCAGGGCATCGAGTTCGACTACGCCTGTTGCCATGCGGTGATGGCGCTCTCCGGCGCCGGCTATGAGACCGTCATGGTCAACTGCAACCCGGAGACGGTGTCCACCGATTACGACACCGCCGACCGGCTCTACGTCGAGCCGTTGACGGTCGAGGACGTGCTCGAGGTCGTCCACGCCGAGCAGCAGGCCGGGCCGCTCGCCGGGGTGATCGTCCAGCTCGGTGGGCAGACCCCCCTCGGCATCGCCGCGGCGCTGGCCGAGGCGGGCGTGCCCGTCGTGGGCACCCCGCCGAAGGCGATCCATCTGGCTGAGGACCGCGGGCTGTTCGGGCGTGTGCTGGCCCGGGCGGGCCTGCCCTCGCCGCCGCACGGGGTGGCGACCTCTTTCGCCGAGGCGCGCACGGTGGCCGAGCGGATCGGGTACCCGGTGCTGGTGCGGCCGTCCTACGTGCTCGGCGGGCGCGGCATGGAGATCGTCTACGACGACACGATGCTGCGCGACTACATCGATCGGGCCACCGCCATCTCCCCGGAACATCCGGTGCTCGTCGACCGGTTCCTCGACGACGCGGTGGAGATCGACGTCGACGCCCTCTACGACGGGGAGACGCTCTACCTCGCCGGGGTGATGGAGCACATCGAGGAGGCCGGGGTCCATTCGGGCGACTCGGCCTGCGTCCTGCCGCCGATCACGCTGGGCCGTTCGGAGCTCGACCGTATCCGGGCGTCCACCGAGGCGATCGCGAAGGGCGTCGGGGTGCGGGGCCTGCTCAACGTCCAGTACGCCCTGCAGTCCGATGTGCTCTACGTCCTGGAGGCCAATCCCCGGGCGTCGCGGACCGTGCCGTTCGTCTCCAAGGCCACCGCGGTGCCGCTGGCCAAGGCCGCTGCCCGGGTGATGCTCGGCGCGACCATCGACGAGCTGCGGGCCGAGGGCCTGCTGCCGCGCTCCGGCGATGGCGGCACCCTGCCGCTGGACTCGCACATCTCGGTCAAGGAGGCCGTGCTGCCCTTCGGGCGCTTCCGGGACGCCGGTGGCCGCGGCGTCGACACCGTCCTCGGGCCGGAGATGAAGTCGACCGGTGAGGTGATGGGCATCGACGACGGCTTCGGTACAGCCTACGCCAAGTCTCAGGCCGCCGCATACGCCTCGCTGCCCACCTACGGCCGGGTGTTCGTCTCCGTGGCCAACCGGGACAAACGGGCGATGGTTTTTCCGATCAAGCGGCTCGCGGATCTCGGTTTTGTCGTCTACGCCACCGAGGGGACCGCGGACGTGCTGCGGCGCAACGGGGTTAAGGCGGTCGTCCTCGGTAAGCACTGGGCCCCCACCGAGGGGCTACTCGACTGTGTCGAGATGATCACATCCGGGCAGATCGACCTCGTCATCAACACCCCGTGGGGCGTCGGCCCGCGCCTGGACGGCTATGAGATCCGCACGGCCTGCGTGAGTGCCGGGGTTCCGTGCATCACCACGATCCAGGGTGCGGCGGCCTGTGTTCAGGGCGTGGAAGCGCTGGTACGGGGGGAGCTGGGGGTCCGATCGTTGCAGGAATACCACGCGGCGCTGCGGCAGGCGTGGGGCGGGGGACAACCGGGCGGCTCGCCGCCCGGATCCTCCGGCTCTGTGGCGCCTGAGTCTGTGGCGCCTGAGTCTGTGGCGCCTGAGTCTGTGGCGCCTGAGTCTGTGGCGCCCGAGTCTGTGGCGCCCGAGTCTGCCGCACTCGGACCGGCGGCCAGGACGAGCAGATGAGCGCCGGCCGGAGGAGCTCCGACGGGAGGAGTGCCGCCGCGCCCCGCTTCACCCCGCCGCGGGGCCGGGCGCCGCTGGCGGTCGCGCTGGATGCCCCGGACACCGCGACCGTGCTGCGCTGGGCTGCCGCGGTCGCCCCCACCGCGGCCGTGCTAAAGATCGGTCTGGAGCTGTTCTACCGGGAGGGCCCGGCAATCGTGACGGCGCTGCGCGCGGCCGGCGTGCTCGCCGGGGCCGGCGGCGCGACGCACGCCGCGGGCGGCGCCGGAAGCGCCCCGGAGTTGTTCCTCGATCTCAAACTGCACGACATTCCCGCCACGGTCGCCGGGGGAATGCGCTCAATCACCCCGTTGGGCCCTCGTTTCGTGACCGTGCATGCGGCTGGGGGGGCGGCGATGATACGTGCGGCGATCGAGGCGGCCCCGGATGTCGAGGTAGCCGTCGTGACCGTACTCACCTCGCTGGATGTGGCGGCGCTCAGCGCGATCGGGCTCGCCGGCCCCCCTTCCGACGCCGTCCGCAGGCTTGCCGTGCTTGCGGTCGAAGCCGGTGCGCGCACCCTCGTGTGCAGTCCGCGGGAGGTGCGAATGGTCCGTATGGAGCTTGGTAGCAATGTGACTCTCATCACCCCAGGAGTGCGACCGGGGGGGTCGGAAACCGGCGATCAGGCCCGAACCGCGACGCCGGAAGCTGCCCTTGTGGGGGGTTCTGACCTGGTCGTGGTGGGTCGCCCAATCACCGGTGCGCCCGATCCCGGGGTCGCCGCGAGGGCCGTCGCCGCAGGTCTCGGCGCTGCCAGCAGGGCTGTTGACCTGCTGTGACGCC
>NZ_CDWRCL010000075.1:0-16163 GCF_977927575.1 Frankia sp. CcCS3 | reverse complement strand
GCCTCTTTGGTGCGATGCGGGGACTCCTGACGCGGGGCTGGGCGGGCCAGCCAGGTGGCGAGCCGGACCGGCCGCCGCACGCCGGTGGCGCTGCCGGGCACGGCGGGGCGGGAACACCACTGGCGGGGCGGGACCCGGTCCTCGGATCGGGCACGCCCCGCCAGCCGCGCGCTCAGTTCTCGAACGCCGCCTCGACCAGGGCCTGCTGCTCGCGCTCGTGCACCTTCGACGACCCCGAGGCCGGGGCCGCGGCGGCGCGCCGGGAGATGCGACGCAGCCGGATGCCGCCGGGCAGGAACTCGGTCAGGTTGAGGGCCATGTGCGGGTAGGCGCCCTGGTTCGCTGGCTCCTCCTGGAGCCAGACGATGTCCGTCACGTTCGGGTAACGCTCCAGGACCTGCGCGAGCTCCGGTCCGGGCGTCGGGTAGAGCTGTTCGACGCGCAGCAGGGCGAACCGCTCGGCGTCATCGTGCTTCCCCCGGGCGGCGGCGAGATCGTAGTAGACCTTGCCGCCCGTGAGCAGTACCCGGCGCACGGCCGACGGGTCCGTGACGGACCCGTCGTCAATCACCGGCTGCCAGCCGCTGCCGGTCAGCTCCGCCACGGTGGACGTCGCGGCCTTCAGCCGCAGCATCGACTTGGGGGTGAAGACCACCAGCGGGCGCCGGACCGGCGAGAGGGCCTGCCGGCGCAGCAGGTGGAAGTAGCTGGCGGGGGACGAGGGTGCGGAGACCGTCATGTTGTTGTCCGCGCACAGCGACAGGAATCGCTCGATGCGGGCGGAGGAGTGGTCGGGACCCTGACCCTCGTAGCCGTGCGGCAGCAGCAGGGTGACTGCCGACCGCTGGCCCCACTTGGCCTCACCGGCGGTGATGAACTCGTCAATGATCGACTGGGCGCCGTTGGCGAAGTCGCCGAACTGCGCCTCCCAGAGCACCAGCATGTCCGGCCGGGCGACCGCGTAGCCGTACTCGAAGCCCATCGCCGCGAACTCGCTCAACAGCGAGTCGTAGACGTAGAAGGTGCCGACACCGTCGTTCACGATGGTGCCGTCGAGGCCGTAGCGCAGGGTCCGCAGCGGGGTGTGGTCCGCGGCGCTGTGCCGGTCGACCAGCACGGCGTGCCGCTGGCCGAAGGTGCCCCGCCGGCTGTCCTGACCGGTCAGCCGCACCGAGCGGCCGTCGAGTAGGAGCGTTCCGAAGGCCAAGGTCTCCGCCAGCGCCCAGTCGATCGAGCCGGTCTTCACCATCTGGGCCCGCCGCTCGACCTGGGGACGCAGCCGTGGATGGACGGTGAAGCCCTCCGGCAGGTTGACCTGGGTCTCGATGACCTTCTTCACGGCCTCGTCGGACACGGCGGTGCTCACCGCGGCCGCCGCGGCGGCCTCCTCCGGGGTGGTGATGATGCGTGGCTGCGGCGACGAGCCCGCCGGAGTGGTGTCCCGGGTCTGCGCGAAGGCCTTCTCGAGCTCCGCGCGGTAGCTCTTCATCGCTTGCTCGGCCTCCTCGCGGGTGATGTCCCCGCGGCCGATCAGCGCCTCGGTGTAGAGCTTGCGCACCGAACGCTTGCTGGCGATGGTGTCGTACATCAACGGCTGGGTGAACGAGGGCTCGTCCATCTCGTTGTGCCCGCGCCGCCGGTAGCAGACCAGGTCGATGACGACGTCCTTGTGGAACGCCTGGCGGTACTCGAACGCCAGCGCCGCGACCCGGACACACGCCTCCGGGTCGTCCCCGTTCACGTGGAAGATCGGTGCCTGGACCATCCGGGCGACGTCGGTGGCGTACACCGACGACCGGCCGGAGTCCGGCGAGGTGGTGAATCCGACCTGGTTGTTGATGACCAGGTGCACGGTGCCGCCGGTGCGGTATCCGCGCAGCTGGGACAGGTTGAGGGTCTCGGCGACGACCCCCTGACCGGCGAACGCGGCATCGCCGTGGACGAGTACCGGCAGGACGGTGAAACCCGCCGAGCCCTTGTCCAGGATGTCCTGCTTGGCGCGGACGACGCCCTCGGTGACCGGGTCGACCGCCTCGAGGTGCGACGGGTTCGCGACCACCGAGACCGGTACCGTGCGGCCGTCCTGGCCGGTGTAGACGCCCTCGGCGCCGAGGTGGTACTTGACGTCGCCGGAGCCGTGTGCGGTCTGCGGGTCGAGGTAGCCCTCGAACTCGGCGAAGATCTGCCGGTAGGACTTGCCGACGATGTTGGCGAGCACGTTCAGCCGGCCGCGATGGGCCATGCCGATGACGACCTCGTCCATCCCCGCGCCGGCGGCGCGCGAGAGAACTTCGTCGAGGGCGGGGATCGTCGACTCGGCGCCCTCGAGGGAGAACCGGCGCTGGCCGACGTACTTGGTCTGCAAGAACGATTCGAACGCCTCCGCGGCCCCGAGCCGCTCCAGCACGTGCAGCTGCTCGGCCGGGTCCGGCCGCTCCGCGGCCCGCTCGACCCGGGCCTGGATCCAGGCGCGCTCGTCCGGCTCCTGGATGTGCATGTACTCGATGCCGATCCGACGGCAGTACGAGTCGCGCAGGACCCCCAGGACGTCGCGCAGGGACATCGTCCGGTGCCCGGCGAAGCCGCCGACGGCGAACTCGCGGTCGAGGTCCCACAGGGTCAGCCCGTGGCTGATGATGTCGAGATCGGGATGGCTGCGGATGGCGAACTCGAGCGGGTTCGTGTCCGCCATGAGGTGGCCGCGCACCCGGTAGGCGTGGATCAGTTCCAGCACCCGGGCGTTGTGGTCGAGGTCGCCCTCGTGCACGACCGGCATGTCGGTGACCCAGCGCACGGGCTCGTAGGGCACCCGTAGCGACTGGAAGATCTCGTCGTAGAAGCGGTCCTCGCCGAGGAGCAGCTGGTGCATCCGGCGCAGGTACTCACCCGACTGGGCGCCCTGGATGATGCGGTGGTCGTAGGTGCTGGTCAGTGTGATGATCTTGGAGATCGCGAGCTTCGCCAGGGTGTTCGCCGACGCGCCGGAGAACTCGGCCGGGTACTCCATCGCCCCGACACCGATGATCGTGCCCTGGCCCTCCATCAGGCGGGGCACCGAGTGCACGGTGCCGATGCCGCCGGGGTTGGTCAGGCTGATGGTGACGCCGGTGAAGTCGTCGGTGGTCAGCTTGTTCGCCCGGGCCCGGCGCACGAGGTCCTCGTAGGCCTGCCAGAACTGGGTGAAGTCCAGCGTCTCGGCCTTCTTGACGGCGGCGACGACGAGCTGGCGGCCCTTCGGGGTCACCAGGTCGATGGCGAGGCCCAGGTTGATGTGCTCCGGCTGGACGATGGCCGGCTTGCCGCCCACCTCCGTGTAGGAGGCGTTCATGATGGGATGCGCGGCCAGCGCCTTGACCATCGCGTAGCCGATGATGTGCGTGAAGGACGCCTTGCCGCCGCTGGAGCGGGCCAGGTGCCGGTTGATCACGATGCGGTTGTCCGCGAGCAGCTTGGCCGGCACCGCCCGCACCGAGGTCGCCGTCGGGACGTGCAGCGAGGTCTCCATGTTGCTGACCACGCGGGCGGCGGCGCCGCGCAGCGGCGTGGCCGCCCCCGGAACCTGCCGGTCGGCGGGTGCCGCCTGCTTCGGGGGCCCGGCGGGCTGCGCCGACGCCGGGACCGGCGCGGTCGCGGCGGCCGGAACAGACGGGACGGCCTCGCTCGGCTTCACCGGAACAGGCGTAGTGTGGGAGACCTCACCATCCGGCGAGACCTCTCCGCTAGGGGCCGCCGTGGCGGCCTGTTCGGCTACGCCCGCGGAGGCGGGCGGCGTGCCGGGGCGGTAATCGGAGAGGAACTCGCGCCACTCCGGCGATACGCTCTGCGGATCTTCGAGAAACTGCTGGTAGATCTCGAAGACCAGCCATTCGTTGGGTCCGAAGTCAGGTCCTGACGCAGGTACCGTTGGTGCTGTCACGGGGTCATTCGCCTCTATCCACGGTCTCGCTTCTCGGCCTCCGAAAGGCCTTTCCGCCACCGTCTGCCCATCCTACCCGCTCTGGGCATCCTGGTTCGACCTGTCCCCCGATCGGTTACGAGTAGATTGCTCGGCGTGTTCTCCGGGATACGCGGACCGGCGCCGGGAACGGCCGGCAGCTACAGCCAATCAGGGCGAGAGCGAGATCGTTCGATCGTTCACCGCACGGTGGGGATACTCCCGGGCGGGCCGTCGGTTATGCTCGGTGACGCCGGCCCGCATCATGGCCCCCGGACCCAATAAATGTCGCTTCGAGCGACCTACGCCCGTGAGGCGACCTGGCGGGCCGGCATCTGCCTCTTGATGTTTCTGCTCCTTGGTGCCCTTTCTCCCTTGGTGTCGTTGTCCCTTGGTTTGCCCGGGGTCAGAGTGCGTCCGTCGCGGACTGTCCGTAGTGGTCCCACCCGCCGCTGCCTACGGGACGCTCCCCGTCCACTGTCACCCCCGCGCCGACCGGTCCCGCGCCGCTCAGGACCGAACCGATCATTACGCACCCGGCCGGCGGGGTCACTCCTGGGGGAAGGCAGGCGACCAGCGCGTGATCCTCGCCGCCGTCGAGTACCCAGCGCAACGGGTCCACATCAAGGGCGGCCCCGGCCGACCGCATCGCCTCGTCGATCAGGAAGGCTTCCGGCGCGAGATTGATGGACACCCCCGATGCCACGGCGATGTGGCCGAGATCCGCCACGAGACCGTCCGAGACGTCGCACATGGCGTGCGCGCCCGCGGCGGCGAGCACCGGCCCGAGCGCGTAGGGTGGCCGGGGCCGGCGATGCGCCGCGATCAGCTCCTTCCATCGCGGGTCGTCGACCCATCGGGAATCGCCGGCTGCCGAACCCGCCGTGAGTAGGGCCAGCCCCGCCTGGGCCCACCCGAGACGACCAGCGAGCACCACGGCGTCACCGGGCCGGGCGCCCGAGCGCAGGACCGGCGGCCGGCCCTGCAGGTCACCGAGCGCGGTCACCCCGAGCATGATCGAATCCGCGGAGCTGACGTCCCCGCCGGACACGGAGGCACCGGCATACGCGCATTCCTCGGCCATTCCGTCGGCCATCGCCAGGGCCCAGTCGACCGCGAGGTCGCCGGGTGCGGCGAATCCGAGGAACAGGCCGGTGGGCCTCGCCCCCATCGACGCCACGTCGGCGAGGTTCTGCGCGGCGGCCTTGTGCCCGACATCCACCGCGGACGACCAGTCCCGGCGGAAGTGGCGTCCTTCGAGCAGCAGGTCGGTGGTGACGACCACCCGACCGTCCGGGGCGGCCAGCACCGCCGCATCGTCCCCGGGGCCGACCAGCACGTCCCGTCCATGGGAGAAACGCGCCGTCACAGCCTCGATCAAGCCGAACTCACCCAGATCGCGCAGCGTTGCGCCCGCCGGGGGTTTCCCGTGACTTCCCACTCGCCATATCCTCCAATACCCTACTGATCTGGATATTTCATCCTCGTCGGAGTTTCCCGACCCCGCCGACCCCCGGACCGACCGACCGACCGGCCGGACCGGCCGGACCCGGGACTCCCGGCCGGAGGCGGCACCGACGGGTGGACGCGGCCCTGACCGCACCGGGTACCCGGAAACAGCGGAATGACCGTGATCGCAACGTCCGCGTCACCTTCCCGACATATGTCACTGGAAATCTGACGCGCGTGCGAAGCCAGACCTGTCCGCGTGTATGTCGTCCGCGGCCTGCCGTGATCCGTGGGGCCGGTCAGCCGCGCGCCCAGGCGATTCGGCCCAGCGGAGGTCCGCTGACCAGGCATCGGTCCAGGTAGGGCCGGGTGGCGCTGCAGCCTGGCCGAGGAAGGATCGAGGGAAGGCACTACCTGCCCTCCACCCCCGAGACCATCAGATGGGGTGAGCTGCCGAACGCCCTGACCAGGCCGGTTCTCAGTGTCGACTCCGGCGCCACGGTCACCTTCGATACGGTCAGCCAGGAGGGGATCCTCTGCGACCAGGGGCGCGATCCCGACGCCTTCTTCGCCGGTTTCGGGGTCGCGCCGTCGGAGGTGCTGGCCGACGCCCGGGCGATCGCCGCTTCGGGTATCCCGCACCGGTTCGGGGTGGACGGCCCCCACATCGTCACCGGACCGGTGTTCGTCCGGGGCGCGGAACCGGGGGACGTGCTGCGGGTTGAGATGGTCTCGCTGCATCCCCGCGCACGGTATGGGATCGTCTCGACCCGCCATGGCGCGGGCCTGCTCGCCGGGGAGTTCCCCGCGGGGGGCCACCGGACTCGGACGCCGACGCCCGCCATTGGCAACGCTTCCGCACCGTTACCACCTTCTGCGCTGTGGAGCGCCGGCGGGGCCGTCTGTTCGGCGCCCTGACCAGTGTGAACGGCAGCAGGCCCCGGTTTCCGTTGGCGCCGTTCCTGGGAATCATGGCGGTCGGCGTGGACACTACGATCGAGATCGTCCCCTCCACCTCGATCGGTCCGCACGGCGGCGCCCTGGACTGCCGGGAACTCGGCGCGGGCGCGCGGCTGTTCCTGCCGGTCCAGGTGAGCGGCGCGTTGTTCGCCGTCGGCGATCCGCATTACGCCCTCGGAGACGGGAAGATCGGTGCCACCGCCCTGGATGGCCCGCTGCGGGCGACGCTGCGGCTGACCGTGCTGCGTGACACGGCGGCCCGGTCGGTTCTCGGCGCGCTGCGGGAACCGTTCATCGAGACCGACACGGCCTGGGTCACCCTGGGGCTCGACGTTGACCTCGCCGAGTCCGTCCGCCGCGCGGCGCGGTCGGCGGTGGTCTTCCTACAGAGCCGGGTCGGGCTCGACCGGACCGAGGCGCTTGCCTACCTGTCCGCCGCAGCCGACTTCGGGGCGTGCCAGCTCGGCACCGGAACCCAGAGCGCGTTCTGCCGCATCCGCCGGGCGGATTTCACCGAACTGCCGACCGTGAAGCCGCGACTGCCGCGACCCGGACTCGTGCGGATCGCCGGCGTGGGCGACTCGGAGACCGAGGACCCGACGGATCCGGGACACGCCGCGGAGAAGACGCCGGAGCAGGCGTCGAGGCATCCCCACGACGATCACGGTCCCGACGTCCTGCCGGCGCCGTTCGAACCGGGCGGGGTGGCCGGGCCGCCGGCCTGACCGACCCGTTCGGCCCGCGGGGAGCGGTCGCCCCCACCGGCGCCCAGGGCCGCGCCCGCGCCTCGCCGGGGGGCAGGGGCCGGATCACGGGCCGGATCGTGCGGATCGGCGTCCGGCGGTGCGTCGTCGAGGCCATCCAGATCGGACAGGGCGATGGGCCGCCACCGGTGCAGCGCCTCGTCGGCGCTCGCCCGGACGGTGGAGTGTTCGACGCGGGGGAGGCCGATGGCGGCATCGTCCCGCGGTCGTCGCGCCCCGGTGTTCACGGGCGCGATGCCGGCCCTCGCCCGCCGCGGCCACAACGAGGCCAACGCGGCGTCGGTGTCGAACTCGGGCTGGCGGACCCGCCAGAACCGCCAGCCCGCCCGGCGCAGCTCGCGCTCCCGGGCGAACTCGTGCGCGATCTCGTCCGGACCGGAGCCGACGTCCCCGTCGCACTCGACGGCGAGCCGGGCCCGACCGCCGGAGACGACCAGGTCGACCCGCCGACCGTTGACCTCCACCTGCGGGGTGACCAGGTAGCCGCGGCCGGCGATCTCCCGGAAGACCCGCTGTTCGAACAGGGATCCGAAGGCCGGATGCGGACGGTTGGCCGGCACCTCGGCGAGCGCCGGGGGCTCCTCGCCGCGGCCGGCGGTCGCCGGGTGCGTCGTGGACAGCACGTAGCTCAGATAGTTGTGCCGCAGATCGCGGGGGTCAAGATCGGTAACCGGTACGGAGTGGAACAGCCAGACCTGGTCGCGGGCCCGGGAGGCCGCGACGTTGAACCGCCGCTGGTACTCCAGTCGGGTCAGCGGGGTGATGCGCGAGTCGGGCGCCACCACCAGGGACAGGAAGACGACGTCGCGCTCGTCGCCCTGGAAGTCGGCGGGGACGCCCACCCGCAGCCGTCGACGCTGGTGCTCGGCGGCGGACATCCGGTCGGCCAGCTGGTCGCGGATCAGCGCCGCCTGCGCGGTGCCCTGCGGGACGACGACGCCGAAGGAGAGCCGGGCGTACCGGGGATCCTCGGCGCAGGAGAGCACCTGCGCGACCAGGGCATCGGCCTCGGCCGGATTGCGTGGACCGAGGCCCGCGTCTGTGGTGAAACCATGGGGAACGAACCGGGCGACCAGCGGCGGCAGCCGGTCGGCGCCGAACTGGCGCAGGGGAAGCAGCGGCGCGTCCCGGTAGAACATGGCCGACGACCACTCGATGATTTCCGGCATGCACCGGAAGTGCTCCCGCAGCCGGATCACCTCGCCGAAGCGGGTCCGCAACAGCGTGAACAGGCTCGACCGGGGGGTGAACCCGACGCGCAGCCACGCCGGCACCTCCGGCAGCAGGGCCTCCAGCCGGTCGAAGACCCGGTCGAGCTCGTCCGTGACCTCCACCGGCGGCGTGCACTGCCGGTCGTCGCCCACGACGATCACCCGTGGGGCGAGCCAGAGCAGGAACAGGCTGTCGAGCCCGGCCTGACTGCCTTCGTCGACGATCACGACGTCGAAGCTGTCGCGCACCGCCGGGATCGTCGACAGCACCTCCCGGATCGGCATGACCCAGGCCGGCACCGCCGTCTGGGCGATCTCCATCGCCTCCCGGGCGGCCTGGCGGAAACGTTCGGCGTGGCGGCCGCCGAAGGTGCCGCTGGCCGCCACCGCGTCGGCATAGGCGTGCAGCGCGGCCGATTGCTCGGCGCCCATCCGTTCGAGGCAGTGTTTCCACGCGCGGGCGCCGGCCAGCTCCGCGGTGGCCGCGGCGACCATGTCCTCCGCCGCGTCCAGCTCGGCGTCCAGATCGACAGGTGGTCCAGCCGGGCCGCCGGGAGCCGCGCCGGCGCCGGCGGCCGTGGCGGTCAGCCAGCTCGCGGCCACCGCCCAGGACCAGGCGGTCGTGAACGCCGCGAGCCTGGCCGGCCAGATCTCCGCTCCATTGGGCCGGGTCGCGCCGGCCGTCGAGACGAGAAGATCGGCGAGGTCGGGATGCGCCGCGCGCAGCCGGCCGAGCAGCTCGTCCCGGCGCAGCGTCACCTCCCGGGCAGCCATGGTGGTGGCGAGCGCGGCCCGGGTCCGCGTGTACGCGGCCACATTGCGGGCCGCCACCGCGCCGGCCAGCTCGGCGACCTCGGACGGCGCGCCCGCCGCGGTGGCAAGCTCGGCGTAGCCCTCCCGCAGTTCCCCCAGTGCCTGCTCGGCGTCGGCGGCGGCTGCCATCGGGCGCAGCGCGGCCATGACGGCCGCGAGATCCCGGACGCGCTCGGCGGAGTCCACCGCCGGTGCCCGGCCGGGCACGATGTCCTCCAGGATCGCCACGACCCGGTCCCGCGCCGTCACGACCGCCTGGATCTCGGTGACGGCCTCCTGCGCCTCAACCAGTCGGGACAGGCGTACCTCGAAGGGATCGGTGGGCCGCGGCGCGATCCCGACCAGGGCCCACCCGCGGGTCGCGGCCTCGACCGCGACCTCCGCCCGGAGCCGGACGAGCACGAGATCGAGCAGCTCCGGGGTGGTCGGCGCGACGCCGTCCACCAGCGTCCGGGTCAGCAGCGCGTCCGCCTCCTTCTGGACCTTCGGCCGGAACCTGCGCCGCAGCTCGCCCCCGGCGTCGAGGTGCTCGCGCAGCGCCTCCCCCCGGGCGAGCAGAGCGGCGGGGTCGAAGCCCGGATCCGCCGGGGAGCCGGCGTCGGCGGCCGAGGCGGAGCCGTCCGGGGACGCGGAGGTCGGAAGGGCGACCGCGTGCAGACCGAGTTCGGTCACGTGCCGTGTCGCTTCGGCGATCATCGGCGTGGCCGCGGCCACCTTCGCCCAGAGGACCCGGTCCCGGCCGGCGAGGGCGTCGTCGAGGGCCGCCGGAACCCAGTGCCGTCTGTGCGACCGCTGCCCGCGCCCGTCGAGCTCCTCGAGCGTGCGGGAGAGCCTGGCGACCGCCTGCTGTAGCGGATCGAGGGAGACCACCGCGGGATCGACGGCGGCAAGCGTGTCGAGGAGACCTCGGGTCGCGGGACGGACGGCCGCGCGGGCAAGGCGGACCGCCTCGTCGGCCGCGCGGGCGGCGGCCACCAGGTCCGCGAACCGCTCGGCGGGTAGGAACCGGCTCATCTCGACCACCGGGCTGGCGGACCGGTCCGCGCCGGCGTCCTGACCAGATCGCATCTGACCGGATCGCAGCAGGGCGTGGAGCTCCAGTGCCTCGGCGCCGGTCAACGGCGGGGGAACCGGCGCAGGCCCGACAGGCCCGGACCCCGTCGTCGTGGTGGCTGCGGTGGTCGCGGTGGCCCGGGGCACGGGCCGCGGCAGCCACCGCGACGCGTCGGCCTCGGCCCGGACCCGCGCCGCGATGCTCGCCCGCGTCCCGCCCCAGCCCGGAGCCACCTCGCTGTCCGGATGCACCGTGTGCTCGGCCAACCGCAGGGCGCGGGCCCGGTCCGCCAGGACATCGCGGGCGCGGATCGCCTCCCGCCGACGCGCGGCGGCCCGCGCGATCCGCCGGTCGAGCGCCTCGGGGTGATAGGTGGCCTTCTCCGCGGCCAGGGCGCTCACGCTCGCGGCGAGCTCGGGGGAACCCACGCCGATGCCGCCGAGCTCGTCCGCTCCGTCTTCAGCCCCGGCCGGGGCGGGGTCGAAGACCGGGTCGGGCCGGCCGTCCAGGCCCGCCCCCGCGTTCTCGGCCTGGTCGACCGGAGCGCCGCGTGCCTCCTCGGTGTCGGTGAACGACACGCACAGCCGCTGCAGGTCCGGGGGCAGTTTCTCCCGCAGGGCTTGCGACTTCTGGCTGGTGACCAGAACCCGTTGCCCCTCCGCCAGCAGGGCGCAGACCAGGTTGGCGATCGTGTGCGTCTTGCCGGTGCCGGGCGGGCCCTCGACGACGACGCCGTTGTCGTGGCGAAGCCGTTCCAGCACCCGGGCCTGCTCGGGACTGGCCGGGAGCGGGAGCAGCGGGTCCGCACCGAGCTCGGCGCCGCTCGTCGCCCCCTCCGCCTCGAGCCAGGCCAGCCGGTCGGCGGCGCCGAGGGTCTCCACCAGCTGGACGAGGCCGAGCGGCGGAGGTCCGTCACCCCGCAGGACGTCGAGCATCCGCTCGTAGTAGGTCAGCAGGGCGGCTTGGTCACGGGTGCGCAGGACGAGGGCCGGGGCGAAGGTCACCCGCGGGCGTGACGCGCTGTCGGGCGGCGGCGGCGCGGGCGGCGCGAGGTCGGGTTCGAAGCCGTCCGTCGGCACGTCGAGCGCCAGCGCCAGCCAGTCCCGCAGCAGCCGGATGTCGTCCGGGCCCAGTGGCGCCGACGGTCGTCCCCGCAGGCGCTCGTGCAGCGCGTTCGTCCGTTCCCGGCGGAAGCCGGCGATGCCGTCGAGCAGCGGGCCGTCGGCGAGGCGCGTCGTGGCTCCCGCCGGGACCCGCACCCTGATGTCGGAGGTGACCGGGTCGATGTCGCAGGTCAGTCGGGTGGTCAGCAGGTGCTCGCGGACGGTGGGGCCGCCCGGTGGCTGCCAGGTCAGCAGGCCGGTCGCCAGCACGAGTTCCAGCGCGTCACCCTCCTGGGCGACCCGGGCCGCGACCGCGTGCAGCGTGTTGTGCAGATTGCGCCGCTCCGCGTCAACGCGCGCGCGTGTCGCCCAGAGCTGCCATCGCGGCAACCAGGCCTGGTAGGCCGCCGCGGCGGCGGTCTGCTCGGCGGCGGCGCCGTTCCATACCGGCGGCTGGTCGGGATCGGCGCCGGCCGCGTCGGGCAGCACGATCTGGCCGGCGAGGATCGCGGGCGGTGGCGGCGGTGGCGGCGGTGGGGGCAGGACGGTGGCGGCGGGGGCGGTCAGCAGCACCTCGCCGGCCCCGGCGTGCTCGGACAGTGGCACGCCGGCCGGGATGCTGGCGAGCCACACCGTGAGCGGATGCTCCTCGATGGTCCGGATCCGGCCCGACCGGGCCGCCGCGACCTCATGGAGGAACCGCACCAGCCGGTGACAGCGGTCGGCGAGGGCGGCATGCCGCTCGAGGCCGGCGGTCTCCGTCGTCATCAGGACCTCGCTCTGGAGATCCCGGCGCCCGCGCCGGGAAGGAAACGACATCCGTCGGTTGTCGCCACGTGACTTTCCTCCCGTCGGCGCTGTTCTCCCGATCCGCTCTCCCGATCCGCGGCGCCACCGATCTGTGACGCCACGTCCGCGAGGTCGGCAGGATGCCGGCATCCTACGCATAATGACGTCCCCCTCTCCGGCGGAGCGACAGGAGGGGGTAGCCCGTCCGCGGGGTGCGCCGGGTGCGGGTTCGGCGTGCCGCCGACGGCACGGCGAGGCGGGTGCGACAACATACGCATCCGTGAGGTCACGGTTCTACACTGATGTGCACATTCACTCCCGGTACTCGCGTGCCTGCAGTCGTGACTGCGATCTGGAGCACCTGGCCTGGTGGGCGGCACGCAAGGGCATCGCCGTCGTCGGCACCGGCGACTTCACCCATCCGGCCTGGTCCCAGGAGATCGCGACGAAGCTGCTCCCGGCCGAGCCCGGCCTGTTCCGGCTGCGGTCCGATCTCGAGCATGAGGTGCTGCGCACGTTGCCGGCCTCCTGCCGGACGGCGACCCGCTTCATGATCTCCAGTGAGATCTCGACGATCTACAAGAGGGGCGACCGGACCCGTAAGGTCCATCATCTTCTCTACGCTCCCGATCGGGAGGCCGCCGGACGGATCACGGCGGCGTTGGCCCGAATCGGCAACCTCGCCGCGGACGGGCGTCCCATCCTGGGCCTGGACTCCCGCGATCTGCTGGAGATCACCCTTGGTGGCGGGGCGGGCTGCTATCTGGTCCCGGCGCACGTGTGGACGCCCTGGTTCGCGGTTCTCGGTTCGAAGTCCGGGTTCGACGCCGTCGAGGACTGCTACGGCGACCTCGCCGATGAGGTCTTCGCCCTGGAGACGGGGCTTTCGGCGGACCCGGAGATGTTCTGGCGGATCTCCGGTCTCGACCGTTACCGGCTGGTGAGCAACTCTGACGCCCACTCCCCGCCGATGCTCGGCCGGGAGGCGACCGCGTTCACCTGCGACCTCGACTACTTCTCCATCGAGGCCGCGCTGCGCGGCGGGGACGGCTTCGCGGGGACCGTCGAGTTCTTCCCGGAGGAGGGCAAGTACCACCTCGACGGGCATCGCAAGTGCGGGGTGGTCCTCACGCCGGACCAGACCCGGGAGGCCGGCGGACGCTGCCCCACCTGCGGCGGTGGCCTCACCGTCGGGGTCCTCAACCGGGTCGAGGCGCTGGCCGACCGGCGGCCCGGCCACCGCCCCGTCACGGCGCCCGGCGTCACCTCGCTGGTTCCGCTGCCGGAGGTCGTCGGGGAGATCCTCGGCGTGGGTCCGAAGAGCAAGGCGGTCGCGGGTCAGGTGACGTCGTTGGTCTCCCGTCTGGGCCCGGAGCTCGACATCCTCGGCGACGTACCGCTCACGGACATCGCCGAGGCCGGATCGCCGGAGCTGGTCGAGGCAATCAGTCGCCTGCGCCGCGGGGAGGTGATCCGGCAGGCCGGGTTCGACGGCGAGTACGGCGTCATCCGGTTGTTTGAGCCCCGGGAGCTCGCCCGGGACGGTGGCACCCTGTTCGACCTGGGATCCGGTGCGGCCGGTGGGCAGGACCGGATCGATACGGGACCCTCCCTCGACGAGGCGCTCGCGGCGCGGGCGCGCCCGGCCTCTGATGCCACGGTGGTGCCGGGGGACGCCACGGTGCTGCCGGGGGACGCCGCGGTGGCCGGCAGCCAGCTGTTCACGCCGGTTTCCGGCGAGACCCCGTCGGTGCTCGACGGGCTGGATCCCGAGCAGCGGCTGGCCGCCTCGCATCTGTCCGGTCCGCTGCTCGTCCTCGCCGGACCGGGAACGGGCAAGACCCGTACGCTGGTCCACGCGATCGCACACCGGGTCGCTGAGCACGGGGTGCCGGCCGGGGAGTGCCTGGCGGTCACCTTCACCCGGCGTGCGGCCGGGGAGCTCGCCGAACGGCTCGCCGTCCTGCTGGGTGACGCCGCCGGACGGGTGCTCGCGACGACCTTCCACGGCCTCGGGCTCACGATCATCCGTGAGCAGCACGCGAAACTCGCCCGGGGCCCGCAGGTCCAGGTAGCGGACGACGCGGTGCGCGTGGAGCTAATCGCCGCGGCGCTGCACGGTGAGGGCGACGCCCGGACGCGCCGGCGGGTGGCGGCCGGTGTCGCCGAGCTCAAGCGGCACCGAGCGCTCGGCGAGGAGATCCGCGACCACGACCTGGTCGGGGCGCTCGCCCGTTACGACGCCGCGCTGCGCGATCGGGACATGGTCGACCTCGACGATCTGATCACCCTGCCGCTGACCCTGCTGCGGTCGTCCCCGGATCTCGCCGAGCACTACCAGCGGCGGTGGCGCCACGTCTGGGTCGACGAGTACCAGGACACCGACGAACTCCAGTACCGCCTGCTGGGGCTGTTGTGTCCCCCCACGGCCAACCTGTGCGTGATCGGCGACCCGGACCAGGCTATCTACAGCTTCCGGGGTGCGGACGTCCGGTTCTTCCTGCGGTTCGAGCAGGACTACCCGAGTGCCCGCCCGGTCGCCCTGACCCGCGGCTACCGATCCACCCGCACCATCGTGCGGACGGCGCTCGATGTGATCGCGCCCGCGAGTCTGGTCCCGGACCGGACCCTGACCGCCGTGCGGGGCGCCGAGGGCGACGGCCCGGTGCTGCTGCGGCGCTACCGCAGTGAGGCCGAGGAGGCGATCGCCGTCGTCGGCACGATCGACGCGGCGCTTGGCGGTACCTCGTTCCACGCGTTGGACTCGGGGGTGGACGGATCGGTCGACGCGGGGTTCTCCTTCGCGGACATCGCCGTGCTCTACCGGACCGCCCGCCAGGCCGAGCCGATCATGGAAGCGCTGGCCACCCGCGGTTTCCCGTTCCAGCGGCGCTCTCATCTCCCGCTCGCGGACGCTCCCGCGGTCGCCGGCCTGCTCGCCCTGCTGCAGGACCTGACGACCACGGGTCCGTCGGGTCCCGGCGTCCCGCGTCCGGTGTCGGGTCTGCTGCGCGACGCGGCGGCACGGGCCACCGATCTTGCCGAGGCGAGGAGAAGCGAGCTCGGCGCCGTGCCGTCCGACGGGTTCCCCGGCTTCTCCGGCGGGCGGGTGCCGACCGAGGCCGAGCTGCGCCTGGCGGTGGAGCTGCTCGCACCGGCCGCCGCAGCGGCCGGCAACGACCTGGCGGGTTTCCTCACGTCGGTCACGCTCGCCGCCGAGGTCGACGGGCTGGACCCGAGGGCGGACCGGATCTCGCTGCTGACCCTGCACGCGAGCAAGGGCCTGGAATACGGCCTGGTCATCATCGTCGGTTGTGAGGACGGGCTGCTGCCGATGCGGTTCGGTCCGGCCGGTGGGATTCCGGGCGGTGAGGCGCCGGGCGGTGGCGTCGGCGGAACCGCCGACGCCGGCACGAAGGACGCCGAGGCGGAGGAGCGCCGGCTCTTCTTCGTCGGCGTCACCCGGGCCAGGCATCGGTTGGTCCTCACCTCGGCGGCCAGCCGGCGGCGCGCCGGGTCGGTCGTGACGACCCGTCCCTCACCGTTTCTTGCGGATATCAGGCCGGCTTTGCTGTCCTCTGCCCCGGCCGAGGGCGTCCCGGCCGAGGGCGGGCGGCGTCGGCCGCGCCGGCCGGCACCGGGCAAGCAGCTGCGACTCCTCTGAGCCGCTGGGCCGGAGCCACCGGACCGGCACTCGCGCGGCCCGGCGGCTCAGCGCTTGCGCAACACCATCGCGAGGTTCCAGGTCACAATCTCGCGGGCACCGGGAATCCTGAGAATCACCTTCGCCCAGTCGGGTAGATAGCGCGGCATCGCGTCGAGGATCTCGACGTCGGGCCGCCGCTTCGCCCAGGCGAGGGTGTCGGCCACCGACACCGGGAACAGAGTCTTGCCGTAGATGTTCTTCGGCGCCTTGCCCTTGCGGCGTTCGAACCTTGCCGCCGCCCGGTCGCCACCCAGATAGTGCCAGGGTGCGGTCTCGTGGCCGCCCCAAGGGGACAGCCAGTTCGTGTAGCTCAGGAAGATGAGCCCGCCGGGGCGGGTCACCCGGGCCAGCTCGGAGCACATCCGCCATGGGTCGGGAAC
>NZ_CDWRCL010000074.1:14849-16665 GCF_977927575.1 Frankia sp. CcCS3 | reverse complement strand
CTCGCGGTAGTCGGGCCGGAAGTCGTGTCCCCACTGCGAGACGCAGTGTGCCTCGTCGATGGCGAACAGCGCGATCTCGCCCCGGTCGAGCAGCCTGACCGTCGCGTCGGCGCGCAGCCGCTCCGGCGCCAGGTAGAGCAGGTCGAGGTTACCGGCGAGGAAGGCGGACTCCACGTCGCGACGCTCGTCGAACTCCTGCGCGGAGTTGAGGAACCCCGCGCGGACGCCGAGCGCCCGCAACGCGTCGACCTGGTTCTGCATCAGCGCGATGAGCGGTGACACCACGACGCCGGTGCCGCCCCGCACCAGGGCGGGGATCTGGTAACAGAGCGACTTGCCGCCGCCGGTCGGCATCAGGACGAGCGCGTCGCCGCCGTCGACGACATGCTCGATGATCTCCTGCTGGCCGTCCCGGAACGACTCGTAGCCGAAGACGCGGCGCAGCACCTGCGCGACGTCGCTCACGGATCGACCAGGGGGCACGGATCGACCAACGGGAAGGTCATTCTGGTCACTCTATGAGCCGCTGCTCCTCACCGGCTGGTCGCCCGGGCGGACGCCCGGTAGGACGGAAAGACGACTATGGCGAGGCGATACCGTCCGACCGTAGTTACGTGGACCGATTGCCGCGTTTTGCCTCGTTCCCCCGCCTCGTTCCCTCCAGATGCCGTTTCGGGAAGCCGGCCGAGGCACGTACGGACGCGTCATGGGACTCTGGGGTACTGCTTCTTGAGCCGGTCGATGAGCGCGAGCGCGGTGTTCTCCGAGCGGGCCATCGCGCCCCAACCCTCGATGAACAGGCCGTCATAGCTCAATCCGACCCAGCGGCCGGTCAACCGGTCGCCGTGGGGATGCAGGGAGAGGAACAGCGTCCCCTTGGACCGGACCGGTCCGTCGGACGCGACGTACCAACCCATGATTATCTCGTTGTCCCAGACCCGCAGTTCGCCCCACCAGAGGTACCCGCCCTCGTCCACCGACAGGCCGCGGGAGATCGCCTCCATCTGGATGACGTCGCCGACCTGGTTCAGGTTCGCCTCCTGCGAGGTGCGGATCTCCTCGCCGTCCCGGAACGTCTGCCAGGCCGTCCACCAGTGCCCGGACAGGCCGACGGTGTTCCTTGTCCGGCGGTCGGCTCCCTCGGACGTGGACGTGGACGTGAATGTGCGCCCGGGGACGGGGATGGCTGGTGCATCGGATCTCGTGACGGGACCGACGGCGGCCGCGCTCTCCCCGACGGTGAGCTGTCGATGATCCGTGGTGTCCACCTCCTCCAGAGCTCGTCGCCACGGGATGCCCGCCTGACTCCCCTTGTCCTCCAGCCACGCGTGACGACGCAGTTCGATCAGGGAGCCACCGGCGTTCAGCTCTATGTCGATCGCGGTCACGAGCGACTGCGACGGCACCCCGAGCAGTCCGCGTTCAGCCTTCGACAGGTAGCTCGGCTGGTAGCGGACCCGATTGGCGAGCTGGGCCTGGCTCAGTCCAGCCGCTTTCCGTAACTGCACAAGTGCGTTCAGGAGGTCGGTGAGGCAGGGTTGCATGTCCATTTATCGTCTACCCGGGTCCAGGGCAATGGTTCATCGGCCGGCCGTTCTCATCTGGTCTGACTGTTGTCACACCCCGCGAGCCTGCGCCTGGCGCCAGGCTTACCGGGATCTCCGTCGGATCGTCGCACGTGGAGACCGCGGTCCTGACGGCGGTGTGCTGGGCGGGGAACCCGCGCTGTGCCGGGCGGGGAACCCGCGGTGTGCCCCCCGCCCCGTCGGTCGTCTGACGACTCTCACACCCTTCCCAAGCCGCCTGTCGTGCGTAA
>NZ_CDWRCL010000074.1:0-14442 GCF_977927575.1 Frankia sp. CcCS3 | reverse complement strand
TAAGTCTTGAAGCTGATGCCACGGAGCATGTCGACCGAGAACTGCACCGCACGACTTGGACCGCACGACCTGGACCGGGGTGGGACATGGCGAGGATTCACCGGCTCACCGACGCCACTGTGTGTCCCGGGCGTCCTGCGTGTCGTGTGCGTCCCGGCGACTGGTGTAGCCCGCCCGGCGACCGGCGGCTCCGGCCCGGCGTGACGGCGCCGCAGCCTTGCGACCGGCAGGCCAGGGACAACTGGCGCAAGGGCGGTTGGCAACGCGCCGAGGCCGCCCTCCGTACCGCGCAGCCAGGTGCCGGCGCGTACGCGGTCGTGTTCATCGATGACGCCGGCTCGCCCGCATCGGTTGTCGCGACGTTCCCCGGGCCCATGTCCGCCGAGATGTACGGCAAGATCATTGGAGGTCGGTTCCGGGTCCTCCGGATGGATCCGGCGCATCACGCGCCCTGACCCGCCGATCGTTGGAGCCGATCGTTGGAAAGGTGGGCGCGGCCACGCCGCCGAACTCAGCAGATGCGGGGGAGTTGCTCGCCGAGCGGCCGGTCGACGATGCGGGTTCCCCCGAACGCGGTGCGCCCGACGACCACGCCCGGATGCTCCGTGGTGACCGTGCCGATGGCGGCCGCGTCACGCCCCGCCGGATGCGCCCGCATCGCCGCGAGCGCCGCGTCGGCGTCGGCATCGGCGACGAACGCGACCAGCTTGCCCTCGTTCGCCACGTGCAGCGGGTCGAGGCCGAGGAACCCGCAGGCCGCCGCGACCGCGGGCGGCACCGGCACGGCGCGCTCGGCGAACTCGATGCCCGTCCCGGACGCGGCGGCGATCTCGCACAGCGCGGTCGCGAGGCCACCCCGGGTCGGGTCGCGCAGCGCGTGGACCCCCGGCGCGGCCGCCAGCACCGCCGCGACCAGCCCGTGCAGCGCCGTCGTGTCGGAGCGGACCTCGCCGCCGAACTCCAGCCCGTCGCGCACGCTCAGCACGGCGACACCGTGCTCGCCGACGGGGCCGGAGACGATGACCCGGTCGCCGGGCCTCGCCCGTTCGGGGCGGATGTCCACCTCGGCCGGGACGAGCCCGATGCCGCTGGTGTTCACGTAAAGACCGTCGGCCAGCCCGCGCTCGACGACCTTGGTGTCCCCGGTCGCCAGCCGCACCCCCGCCGCGGCCGCGGCCCGGCCCATCGCCTGCGCCACCCGGCCCAGGACTGCGAGCTCCAGGCCCTCCTCGAGGATGAACCCGGCCGAGAGCGCCACCGGCACCGCGCCGGCACAGGCCAGGTCGTTGATGGTGCCGTGGACCGCGAGTTCGCCGATGGAGCCACCGGGGAAGAACAGCGGGCGCACCACGTACGAGTCGGTGGAGAACGCGAGCCGGGCGCCCGCGACATCCAGGACCGCCGAGTCCGCCGGTGCCCGCGCCACGTCGGTGGTCCCGAACGCGGGCAGGAACAGATGCTCGATCAGCTCGCTCGACAGCACGCCGCCGCCGCCGTGCCCCAGCACCACCTGGTGATGGTCACGCAGCGGAAGTGGGCAGGTCCAACTGGTTGGGTCGACGGGGTCAGCCACGGCCGACCGCCGGGGTCAGCCGCCGGAACTGGAAGTAGGCGGCGCACGCCCCCTCCGCCGAGACCATCGTCGCGCCGAGCGGGGTGCGTGGCGTGCAGGAGGTTCCGAACGCCGGGCACTGTGGCGGTTTGACCAGGCCCTGCAACATCTCGCCGCTGCGGCACTCGGCCGGCTCGGCCACCGTGAGGCCCTCGACGTCGAAGCGGACCTCGGCGTCGAAGTCCCGGTACGCCGCGGACAGCCGCCAACCCGAGTCCGGGATTGTCCCGATTCCCCGCCAGGGCCGGTCACACACCGTGAAAACCTCGGCGAGGATTTCCCGGGCCGCCGGGTTGCCCGCCGGCCGCACCGCCCGCGGGTAGGCGTTCGCGAGTTCTGCCCGCCCCGCCTCGAGCTGCTTGACAGCGTGGCGCACCCCGTCGAGCAGGTCGAGCGGCTCGAAACCGGTGACGACGATCGGTACCCGGTAGGTCGCCACCAACGGCTCGTACTGGGAGGTGCCCATCACCGTGCACACGTGGCCGGCCGCCAGGAACGCCGCCACCCGGTTCGCCGGCGAGGCGAGGACCGCGGTCATCGCCGGCGGCACCAGCACGTGGCTGACAAGTACGGAGAAGTTGCCGAGCTCACGGCGCCGGGCCGCCACCACGGCCATCGCGTTGGCCGGGGCGGTGGTCTCGAAGCCCACCCCGAAGAACACGACCTGGCGGTCCGGGTTCTCCTCGGCGAGGCGGACCGCGTCGAGTGGCGAGTAGACCACCCGGACGTCCCCGCCGCGCGCCCGGACCATGAACAGGTCCGTGCCGCTGCCGGGGACCCGCAGCATGTCCCCGAACGAACAGAAGATCACCTCGCGGTGGGCGGCGATCGCCAGTGCCCGGTCGATCGTCTCCAGCGGCGTGACGCACACCGGGCAGCCGGGGCCGTGGATGAACTCGACCTGGTCCGCGAGGAGCTGGTCGATCCCGTTACGGATGATCGAGTGGGTCTGGCCGCCGCAGACCTCCATGATCGTCCAGCGCCGGGTCGCGGTGGCAATGATCGCATCCAGCAGCCGGCGGGCCAACGCCGGGTCGCGGAACTCCGTCAGGTACCTCACCGGCCCGGCCCGGTCATGCCCGGTCCCGCCGCGCGCGATCCCAGCTCCTCCTCGAGCAGCCCCAGGTCCCGGAACATCGCGAGGGTCTCCCGCGCCGCGGCCTCGTCCACCCTGATCAGCCCGAAGCCGGCATGGATGATCGTGTACTCCCCGACGGTCGCGTCGGGCAGGTAGGCGAGGCACACCGTCTTGGTGACGCCGCCGAAGTCGACGATCGCCATCCGCGTACCGCGGTCGTCCCAGATCTCGATGATCCGGCCCGGTATCCCCAGACACATGCCGTCAGGCTTCCTTCCCGCCGAAGGTCGGCTCCGTCGGGCGGCCCAGCGCCGCGACCGCAGCCTGGCCCAGCGCCAGCCCACCGTCGCCCGGCGGCACCACCCGATGGACGAGTACGTTGAACCCGGCGGTGGCGAGCCGGGCGCGGCAGGCCCGCGTCAGCACCACGTTGGCGAACACACCGCCGGTCAGACCGACCAGGCGGACTCCGTACCGCCGCCGCGCGACCCCCGCGACCTCGGCCACCGCGTCCGCGACCGCCAGATGGAACGCGCCGGCCAGCACCGGCACCGCCACCCCCGCCCGCAGACCGGCGACGATCCCCGCGAGCACCCCCGCCGGGTCGAGGACGCCGTCCGCCAGGCCGAAGGCGAGCCGGCAGGCACCGGCGCCGCCGAGCTCCGCCGCGGTGAGCCCGTCCGCGGCGAGCGCCTCCAGCTCGACGGCGGCCTGCGCCTCGTAGGTGATCCGGTGGCGCACCCCGAGCAGCGACGCCACCGCGTCGAACAGGCGGCCCATGCTCGTGCAGGGCACGCAGGCCACGCCCCGGTCCAGCGCGGTGCGCAGGGTGCGCAACTCCGCCACGGAGCAGGCCCGCACCGGCGCCAGGTCCGCGGTCCAGTCCAGGCCGGCGGCGGCCAGATGGGCGAGCGCGACCCGGTACGGATTGCGGACGGCGGCGTCGCCCCCGGGCAGGCCGATCGGACGCAGGTGCGCGACCCGCTCGGCGCGGGCGACGTCCGGGCCTACCAGCAGCACCTCGCCGCCCCAGATCGTGCCGTCGAGCCCGTAGCCGGTGCCGTCGAACGCGACCCCGAGGATGGTGTCGCCGAGCCTGCCGTGCTCGGCGAGCAGGGCGGCCACATGGGCGTGGTGGTGCTGGACCAGGTGCGGCGACCGGCCGGCGGACCGTGACCCGTAGGTGGAGGCCTGGTTCGCCCCCGCAGCCGGGTTCCCGGCGGCCGCGTCTTCGGCCCCCGTGGCCGCCGCGCGTTCGGCCCAGGCCCGGGTGACGTATCCCGGATGGAGGTCGGCGGCGAGCGTCTCCGGCGCGACGCCGTACAGGTCGGTCAGGTGCGCGGCGGACCGCTCGAAGGCCCCGAGCGCCGCCAGGCTGCCCATGTCACCCAGATGCTGGGACACGAACGCGCGACGGTCCGTGGTGAGGCAGAACGTGCTCTTGCCCTCGCCGCCCACGGCGAGCACCGACCGGACAGGGCGGCCGAGGTCCACCGGCAGCGGAACGTATCCGCGGGAGCGCCGCACCGGCAGCACCTGCCCGTCGTCTCCGTCGTCCCCGTAGCCACAGCGCACCACCGAGTCGTCACACGGCAGGAGGATCGGTCGGTCGTGCCGGAGGAACGCGTCGGCGAGGCCGGCGAGCCGGTCCCGCGCGTCGTCGTCGGCGAAGCAGATGGGCTCGCCCGAACGGTTGCCACTGGTCATCACCAGCATCCGCGGCGGTGGCGGGCCGCCGCCCGGGACCGGCGCGAACAGCAGGTGGTGCACGGGCGTGTACGGCAGCAGCAGCCCCACCAGCGGGGTGCCGGGGGCGACCAGCCGCGATATCCCCGATATCCCCGCCGCGGGCGAGCGGCGGACGAGCACGATCGGAGCGGCTGGCGACGCCAGCAGCGCCGCCTCCGCCGACGACAGGTCGGCCACCAGGGCGGCCGTCGCCAGGTCGCGCACCATCACCGCGAACGGCTTGTCGGGCCGGCCCTTGCGGGCGCGCAGGCGCGCCAGGGCCGTGTCGCCGGCCGTGTCGCCCAGGTCGTTCTCGGCCGAGCAGACCAGGTGGTAGCCGCCGACGCCCTTGACCGCGACCACCGCGCCGGCCGCCAGCGCCCGCTGGGCCGCCGCCAGCGCGGCGTCCGTGCCGTGCACCTCTGGTCCGGTGCCGTCCGCGGGGCTGAACCACAGCTTCGGTCCGCAGGACGGGCAGGCGACGGGTTCGGCGTGGAAACGGCGGTCCGCCGGGTCGGCATACTCCGCCGCGCACCGCGCGCACATCGGGAAACGGGCCATCGTCGTGGCCGCGCGGTCGTACGGCAGCGCGCTGATGATCGTGTACCGCGGGCCGCAGTTGGTGCAGGTGATGAACGGGTGGCGGTGGCGCCGGTCGGTCGGGTCGAACATCTCGCGCAGGCAGTCGGCGCACACCGCGGTGTCCGCGGGCACCAGGGTGCGGTCGCCGGGAACGGTCGCGCCGGCCACGATCCGGAACCCGGCGTCGCCGGCGGTCAACCGGGTCACGCTCGTCACCGTGACGCGCTCGATGTGCGCGAGCGGTGGCGCCTGCGGTTCGAGCCGGCGCAGGAACTCGGCCACCGCCACCTCGTCGCCTTCGACCTCGGCGAACACCGAGGTCGAGTCGTTGCCGACGAATCCCGCGAGCCCGAGGGTGCCCGCGAGCCGGTGGACGTAGGGCCGGAAACCGACGCCCTGGACGACGCCCTCCACCACGACCCGGCGCCGGACCCGGCGCCCGGCCCGCCCGGCCTGCCTGTTCTGCTCTCCGGTCACACCCGCCGCCAGATCATGACCCGGTTGTTGCCCGAGTCCGCCACCGCGAGCCGGTCGCCGCGCACCGAGAGGCCGTACGGCCAGCAGAAGGTGTCGGCTTCGACGCGGGTCCACCGGTTCTCCCCGGTCTCGGCGAACGACGGCTGGCCGAGCACACCGGTCGCAGGCATGGAACTGCGCCGCGGCAGTTCGTCCCACAGCAGGACGCGGTTGTTGGCGGTGTCCGCGACGGCCAGCAGGTGCCCGTCGCTGTCGACGGCGTAGGGGAAGCGCAGGACGTCGGCCCGGCCAGGCGCGTAGGGGAACTCCCCGGAGCAGGCGAGATCGGGCTGGCCGAGCACCAGATCTGCGTCGCTGTCGGCGTCGGGATGGGGGGCCCAGCCGAGCAGCCGGTGGTTGCCGGCGTCCGCGACCAGCAGCCGATCGGCGGTGCCGGCGAGGTCGTGCGGCCACCGGAAGCTGGCCGGCCCGGCCGCGCCGCCACGGTTCTCGTCCCGGCGGGTGGGATCGGGCTGCCCCAGCACCAGGTCGGGTAGCCGGCCGGGTGAGGACGGCAGGCCATCCGACCAGCCCAGGATCCGCCGGTTACCGGTGTCAGCGACGTAGAAGCGCCCACCCACCACGGCCACCCCGAAGGGCCAGTAGAAGGTGTCTGGTCCGCACGGGCCGCCCCGGTTCTCGCGGACGGCGCCGGCGTCCGGCTGCCCGAGCACGAGGTCGGGGGCGGTGTCGGTGACCGTCGGGACCTCGTCCCAGACCAGCACCCGGTGGTGCCAGGCATCGGCGACCACGAGCCTGCCGTCCGTGACGAGTACGCCGGTCGGCAGGCGCAGGCCGCGTTCGGGTCCGCGCCCCGCGGCCGCCGGTCCTTCGCTCGTCGCGTCGGCCTGGCCGAGCACGACGTCGGCGGGGGTGCCGTCGACGGCCGGCAGACCATGCCAGATCAGCACCCGGTGGTTGCCCGAGTCCGCCACCACGAGCAGGTCGTCGCCGAGCCACACCCCGCGCGGCGCGTACAGCCGGGACGCCGACGGCAGAGCCAGCCCGCCGGGCGCCGGGGCGCCGATCCACACCGCCGGTTCCCAGCCCCCCGCCCGGCCGGCCCACCCCGCCTGGCCGGCCCGCCCTGCCCGGCCGGCCTGCCCAGCCCATCCGGTCGGAGTGGTCGGAGTGGCGTCACCGAGTGTTCCGCTGCCGGGCGTCACGTCGACTTCGCGGTGAGCCGGCGGGCGATCTCGTCGAGTACCCCGCGCACGGCCAGGACGGCGTCGGAGTCCCCGAACTCCTCGAAGATCGCCCGCGCCTCGTGCAGCACCGCCTGCGCCGGGTCGAAGAGACCGAGGTGGGCCAGGGCGTTGCCCTGGTTCGCCCGAGCCCGGGCGTAGCCGAGGGGGTCGGCGTCGCGGTCGCGAGCGGCGATGACATCCTGGTAGCGCGCGACCGCCTCCCGCAGGTTGTCCTCCCGATGCGCGGACGGCGCGTAGACCAAGGCGTTGGCCAGGTTGAGCTGGGTGCTGGCCCACCGCTCGGGATGGGTCTCGCGGGTGTAGACGGACAGGGCGGTCCGCAGGCCCTGCACAGCCACGCCGACCCGTAGTTGGTCGGACGCCTGCGCCATCGGCATGGCCAGATATGCCGTGGCGAGGTTGACCTGTGCCGCCGCGAACAGCTCCGGGGCGGTATCGATGCGGACCAGGCGCAGCGCCGAGAGGTAGTGCTCCACCGCGGCCTTCAGGCTCGCCGGATCGTCCCCGGCCAGCTCCTGGTCGGCCGAACCGAGGCTCAGGTGCAGCTCGGCCCGGCCGACCGTGAGGTCGGTGGCGGCCAGCGCGGCGAGCGCCGCCGTCAGCTCTGCGATGACGGCCGGGCTCGGCCCCTCGACTCCGCGACGCAGGTCCGCCGCGGTGGACCTGAGCTGGGCGGCGAGACCGGGGGAGGGCTCCCGCGCTGCGGCGATGGCCCGCTCCAGCAGCCCCGCAGCCTCGCCCGGCCGGCCGGCGGCCATGGCCTGGGCGGCGTGTGCGGACCACACCATTGCCGCGATCTCGCCGGTCTCCCCGCCGGGCGGCGGAGGTTCGTCCAGCTCGCCCAGGGCGAACCGGACCACGTCCACCAGAATCCCCAGCTCGTCGCCGAGCGCCCGGCGCAGTGCCACCGGGTCTTCGGGGTCAGCGCCCGCCGGTCGCAGCACGAAGCGGTTGTAGCGGTCGACCGGGTCATCGCCGCGCAGCTGCCCGACGGCCGCGACGACCTCCCCGCGGTAGGCGAGCTCCAGCGCGGCCAGCTCCGCCGGCCAGGCCGCCGGCACCTTCCCGGCCGCCAGCGTCCGGCGCAGGTCGGCCGTGGCCTCGCCGCCCGGCACGAGCAGGAAACCGGCCGGCAGCGGGAAGACCCCGACGGGCTGCGGGCGCGCGCAGGTCACACCCGTGCCGATGACGTCGTCCTCACCCATGCGCGTCCTCACCCATGCGTCTGGTCATCCATGCGTCTGGTCATCCGTCCGTTCCGCCGGTCCCGGGGGTGAGACCGGCGATGATCATCTCCCGGACCTGTTCCATCGCCCGGCGCACCGCGGGACTGAGATCGGCGCCGGGCTCCACGCCGCCCGCCTCGATGAGGTAGACGACGACGTCGCCCGGATAGCCGTCGCCGAGCAGCCAGCGCCCGAACGCCAGCGCCTGGTCCCAGCGGAAGGCGTGCGGGTGCAGCGCGTCCAGGGGCAGGTTCTCCAGTTGTGCGCCCGGGACCTCGAACACGGTCCCGGGCTTGGCCCCGGTGCGGCTGGCGTCGACGACCACGACCCGGCGTGCGCCGCGCATCGCGAACGCCGTGTCCATCCCGGCGGTCCCCCCGTCGACCAGGCGCACCTCGGCCGGGACGCCCGTCTCAGCGAGCCGGCGGACCAGGATCGGCCCGACCCCGTCGTCACCGCGCAGCAGGTTGCCGCAGCCGATCACGGCCACCTCGCACCCTGGTGGTTCGAAACCGGGCGGATCGACCTGCACCCGCGGCCCGGGCGGGGGTCGCGAGGCGGCACCCGCCTCCCGGTCCCCGGTCATAGGTCACTCCCGGTCATAGGTCACTCCCGGTCATAGGTCACTCCCGGTCATAGGTCACTCCCGGTCATAGGTCGGTCCCGGTCATAGGTTGTCGTTGATGACGAACCTGCTGAGCTCCCGGCCGGTCCTGCCGTCGTAGGCGTGGACCGTGCAGACCAGGCACGAGTCGAAGCTGCGGGCCACGTGGCCGAGCTCGATCGGGTTCTCCGGATCCACGATGGGCGTGCCGACGAGGGCCTGCTCGATGGGACCGGGCGCCTCGGAGCCGTCGCGGGGGCCGATGTTCCAGGCGGTCGGGGTGACCACCTGGTAGTTCGCGATCTTGCCGTCCTCGATGACGATCCAGTCCGAGAGCGAGCCGCGGGCCGCCTCCGTGGAACCGAAGCCGCGCCCTTCGGCGTACTCCACCGGCTTGAGGTGGAACGGCTCGTGCAGGTCCAGCTGGTCGAGCCAGGCCCGCGTCCACTGGTAGTACCTGGCGGCCTCGTGCATCCGGGCCAGCAGACGGACCATCACCGACGGGCCGATGGCCGCCAGGATGTCCCCGAACAACGGGTCGTCGTCCTGGTGGGCACCCGCGCCGGGAGCCGCGGCGGCGACGCGGCGGGCGAGCGGCCCGGCCTCCA
Organism: Frankia sp. CcCS3; assembly: GCF_977927575.1. Taxonomy (NCBI): domain Bacteria; kingdom Bacillati; phylum Actinomycetota; class Actinomycetes; order Frankiales; family Frankiaceae; genus Frankia; species Frankia sp. CcCS3. The sequence continues at coordinate 5,280 of NZ_CDWRCL010000074.1, read as the reverse complement.
ACGGCAGGTACCCGTGGTTCGGCACCTCGTACCGGGGTGACTTCGCCCAGCTGTACTTGCCCTGCTCCCGGCCGCGCGCCGGATCGATGGGCCGGGTCTCGCCGTCGAACGGGTGGCGCGCCTCGGTCCCCTCGTAGAACGAGTGGGTGACGTCCTCCCGCACCCGGGCCTGGTCGAACTCGGAGTACTCGCCGCCCGCGTACACCCCGGACCGGCCGATGAGTGCCGCGTTGCGGCCGGAGATGGTCGGCCGGGTGTAGAGGTCGGGGGCGAAGTATGTCCCGGTCGCCAGGTAGTTGCCGACTCCCTGGCCATAGCGGTCCAGGCCGATGCCGAGGCAGTACCGGAGGAAGAAGCCGCAGTCGCTGTCGCGCTGGGCGGGGTTCTCGTCCACCCAGGCGAGCACGTCCTGCCAGGTACGGTTGGCCAGCCATCGCTCCACCGAGCAGCCGAGCCACTGCTTCTCCAGCCAGTTGACCTTCCAGTGTTCCAGGATGGCGATGGAGCGGGTCACGTCCGGCAGCGTCGGCGCGCACATCACCCCGCCGGGCACCATGAAGCTGGAGTGCGGCCACTGCCCGCCGAAGATGGAGTAGACCTCCACCGGCTTGGCCGACAGCACCACCGCCGGGCCGTAGCTGCTGCCGGTGTAGGGCGCGAACCGCCGCACCGCCTCCTCATACAGCGGCGAGGAGGCGTATTTCCGGTTTGTGAGGTCGATGGCGAACAGCGCGTAGAAGCAGCGCGGGATGCTCTGCAACGTCTCGCACGCCTGCGCGATGTTGCGGACCAGCGTCGCGTTGGGCGGCATCTCGGTGCGCCACGCGACGTCCAGCGCGTACGCCGACTTGTACAGGTGGCTGCCCCCGCAGATCCCGCAGATCCGCGGGGTCACGATCAGGCCCGCCTGCGGGTCCTTGCCGCGCAGGATGATCTCAAAGCCCCGGAACATCGCCGCCTCGGTCCACGCCGAGGTGACCACCCCGTCGTCGATCGTGACCCGGACGTCGAGGTCGCCCTCGACGCGCCCCAACGGGCTGACGTTGAGATCGACGGTGGCCATTGGAATCCTCTCTCCTCCCCGTCCGTTCCTCGCGGTCTCCGGTCGGAGCACGCGCGGTCATCGGTCATCGGCTGCCGGGCGGCTAGACGACGAACATGTCCTCCTTCGACCACTGCGGGGCGACTATCCGGGCGGCTGCCGCGTGTGCCAGGTAGCCGAGGTGGCCACTGCCCGCCGGCACCTCCCGTGGAATGAGCCCGCCGACCTTCCGGGTCCTGAAGACCGTGCCGGGGGCGAGGTCGAAGAATGGGAACTCCGGCTCCGTGCACCCGATGCACGGCATGCCGGCGCGGGTCTTCGACGACTGGCGGTTCCACAGGATCCGGTTGCACGGGGAGTGGGTCATCGGGCCGCGGCAGCCGAACTCATAGAACAGGCAGCCCTTGCGGGTCCCGTCCCCGAAAGCCAGGGTCGACTGCTTGTATTCGAAGTACTCTGCCCTGGTGCAGCCGGTCTGAGTGAATGTCGTGAAGAACGTCCGTGGCCGGTGCAGCTCGTCGAGCGCGATGTCGGCGGCCCGGCCAGTGGCCAGCGCCACGATGATCTGCGTGATCCAGTCCGGGTGGGCCGGGCAGCCCGGAATGTTGACGACGGGCAGCCCGGAGCGCGACCGGAAGCCCGGGCCGAGGAAACCGCCGCGTTCACGCTTGTGGAACTGCAGCCCGGTGGAGTCCGTCGGGTTCGGCGCCGTCGCGGGGATCCCGCCCCAGCAGGCGCAGTCCCCGATCGCCACCACCACCTGAGCCTGGGCGGCCAGCTCGCGCACCCAGTCCTGCATGGGCCGCTCGGCGAAGACGTCGAAGCCGCCGCTTCCGTCCGGGCCGCGGATCACCGAACCCTCGAAGACGAAGATGTCGACCGGCCGCTCACCCCGCGCGCAGTCGGTGAACAGCTCCCGGGCCTGGGCGCCGTTCTCCAGCCCCAACGATGGGTGCCAGAGCAGTTCCAGCCCGAAGTCGGTGATCAGGTCGACGACGTTGGGCTCGTCGGCGTTCAGGAAGGACATCGTGTTGCCGCTGCACGCCCCGCCTTGGAACCACAGCACGGATGACATCAGCACTCCCTTCGTCGGACGGGCCGTGGTCGGCACCGCGGTCCGCCGCACCGCCCACCTCCACGAGCGGACCGAGCCCTCCGGCGAGGTGATCAGAAGCCGCTGGGCCGGGTGATCGTCGGGTGGCCCGTCGCCTCACGGAGACGTCCGGCAGAGCAGACGCTATGTCCCCCAACGCCGGACGCCTATCGACAGTGCGCGGAGGCTGCCACCAACGCGCAGTCACCAACGCGCAGTGCGGTTTGGTGAAGCGCACACGACCGGGTGAGAGTGGGGTATGCACCGGCCATCCCAGCCTGCCCTCATCGACGCCCGTGGGGCGAGCGCCGAGGCGCGGCCCGGCGAAGTGGTGAGCCGGTGCGATGCCGGCTCGGGCGGGTCACCGGATCAGGCGGGTCGCCGGAGGGTGCCGGGGGAGGACCGGGCGATGCACGAGCTGTCCGTCTGCCGATCGATCGCGGACGTCGTCACCCGGCACGCGGCCGGTCGGCCGGTCACCCGGGTGCACGTCCGGGTGGGCCAGCTGCGCCAGATCGTGCCGGAAACCCTCGCCTACTGCTGGAAGCTGATGAACGCTGGGCCCCCGGAGAGCGATGGGCCGCCGGGGAACGGCGCCGATCCCCCCGGCGGGCAGGTGCTGGCCGGGTCCGTGCTGGCCGGGTCTGTGCTGGAGGTCGAGAGCGTGCCGGTCAGTGTGTGCTGCCGGGTGTGCGGGACCCGCGGCGAGCTGGCGGACCGGGTGCTGCGCTGCGGCACCTGCGGCGCGGCCGGCGTCACCATCGTCACCGGCGAGGAGTTCCTCGTCACCTCGTTCGAGGTGGCTTCCGACCCGGCGGCTCCCGACCCGGTAGTTCCCGGCACCGTGGAGGCGTGACGCGCGGTGGGTCGCTTCCATCCCCACCCGGAAGGGGGGCATCCCCACCCGGAAGGGGCGCCGCACGAGCACTCGGGTCCGCACTCACCGGCCGGGGTGTCCGTCGGGGACCATTCCGGCTATGGCACCGGGCCCGAACGGGTCGAGGTCCTCGAGCGGATCCTCGGGGAGAACGAGCGGGTCGCGCTGGCGAACCGGGCCGCCTTCGACGCCGCCGGCGTCACGGTGGTGAACCTGATGTCCGCTCCCGGCGCCGGTAAGACCACCCTGCTGGTCGAGACGCTGCGCCGTCTCGGCCCGTATCTGCGGGTCGGGATCATCGAGGGCGACATCGAGACCAGCATCGACGCCGACCGCCTCGACGGGCTCGGCGCGGCGATCGTCCTGATCAACACCGGTAACGGGTTCGGCGGGGAGTGCCACCTGGACGCGCCCATGGTCGCCTCGGCGCTGGGCCGGCTGCCCCTGCGCGACCTCGATCTCGTCGTTATCGAGAACGTCGGCAACCTGGTGTGCCCCGCCGAGTTCGAGGTCGGGGAGGACCTGCGCGCGATGGTGTTCGCCGTCACCGAGGGCGAGGAGAAGCCCCTCAAGTACCCGGTCATGTTCCGCTCGGCCGACCTGGTGCTCGTCAACAAGACGGACCTGCTTCCCCATCTCGACTTCGACCTCGAGGCGTTCCGGAAGAACCTCGCCGACGTCAACCCGGGCGTGGCCGTGCTGGAGGTCAGCGCCCGTACCGGCCAGGGGGTCGACGCCTGGTGCGCGTGGCTGCGCGCCCTACCCGGACAGCGCCCGGAGCCTACGATCGGCGGGGCCGTGCTCGATGACGACGGGGATCCAGCGCGGGCGGGCGCTCGACGACGGGCGCCTGGAAGGCGACGGTCTCGACGTCCGTGACCGCGAAATCGATGATCTCGACATCAGACGGCCCGAAGTCGGGTGCCTGGAAGAGGCGGATCGTCAGAGGCGGGGGCTCCTGCCGCGGCAGAGACCGCGGCGGCTCCGACGCGGAGAAGAGGGGGATCGAGGTGGTGGCGATGAGATGTCTCGCTTTCGGGGTGGGCTGCCGGAGTGGAACGAGGGGTAGGATGTCAGGGCGGTGACAGGCTTGCCCGCGGGACCTTCCGCCGCCTACGTGCCGTCTTCGGGTTCCGCGAATCGAAGCCTCACGGCGTCAGAGACGGGACATCTTGCTGAACGGGCTCAGAATGCGTTCCTGCTGGGAACCGAAATCGACGAGGACGGCGATTTCTTCTTCGACCCCGGTCACCTGGCCGAGGCCGTACCTGTCGTGGGTGACCCGGTCTCCTACGGCGAACCGCTTGCACGGCGGGGTGACCGGGGCCTTGAAGGGGCTGGTGGACAGACGGGGCCTGGGTACCGCTGACTTGGTCATCGCCTCCAGTATGCGCCTGCCGCACCGGGCGCCGCTGCTCGTCGTCGACGAAGACCAGACGATCATCGCTGCTCTCGCCGGCCAGGGCGCCCGGACGAGCGAGGTTGCCGACCTGCTGCCCGCGCGTGTCGCCGGGACTCTACCGGCCGCACCCTTGAGCGCCTGGCCTTCATCTACCGAGTGCTACCGAATGTTACCGAGGGTTATCGGTCGTGTGGGGCGCTGAGGTTGTCGATCAGCTCGGCGAGGACGAGTTCCTCGTCCACTCTGATCGCATGGTGCTCCAGCGCGGGGCGCAGGTCGGGGTCCCAGGCCGCGTCGACCGGCCGGCCAGCCAGCTCGCCGCCGGTCACCGTGGCCAGCGCCGCCTGATAGGACCGGGCGTCGAAACGCCGTGGCCGCCAGCCGATCCGTTCCCGCAGCCCGTTGGCGATGCGGAGGCCGCCCCAGTCGAAGTCGCCGTGGTAGGCGAACCGCGCGCCCTGGCCGGCGAGCGCCGAGAGCAGGCCGATGACGGCGGCCGACGGCTGGCCGTTCACGCACACCAGCGGCGGGGTGCGGCCCGCCAGTTCGTCGGCGGCGCTGGCCAGCACGATCGGATTCTCACACAGGTACACCATTCCGAGGCCCACCCCGAGGTCGCCGCAGTCCTGGCCCGGGCCGACCTGGCGCAGAGTGAGCACGCAGGGCTCCCCCGCCTCACGACAGATGGCCAGGATCCGGCCTGCCGGGCTGTCCGCCCCGCCCGGCAGGCCCAGGCAGAGCACCGTGGACGACAGTTCGTCACGGTGCACCCCGGCAGCGGCCCACGCGGCGCGGCGGCCCGCGGCCGAGCCGTCACCCGCCGGGTGGGATCCGCCCAGTACCCGGGCCGCCGCCAAGGCCAGCGT
>NZ_CDWRCL010000073.1:0-16278 GCF_977927575.1 Frankia sp. CcCS3 | reverse complement strand
CGGCCAGCCCCGGGACGTACTTACCAAACAGACCCTAGGCTGCGGTGTAGGGCTGCGTCCAGACGTGGTGGACTAAACGTCCGTGTCGAACCCGCGACGCGGACCACGGGATGGGGTCGCGGCGCGTCAGGCCCTTTCACACCGCAAGGTCTCAGTCGGACGAGGCGGCATCGTCCGGTGTAGCGGTGGCGTCGGCGGAGCGGTTGGCCGCGAGGGCATCTGCGATGGCGGAGAACTCGACCAGGGCGGCCTGGAGCTCCTCAACGATCTCACGGGCGATGACGTCGGGAGGTAGCAGGCTGTCGGCGTCGTCAAGGCTGGGGTCGCGCAGCCAGGTGATGTCGAGGTTCGCCTTGTCCCGAGCGGCCAGCTCATCGTAGTCGAACGGGCGGAACCGCTCGGACTCGGTGCGGGTGCCGCGCGGTTCCCCCGGCCGGTAGCAGGCGACGAAGTCGCCGAGGTGCTCGCGGCGCAGCGGATTCTGCTTCAACGTGAAGTGCTGGCCGACCCGCAGGTCGTACACCCACAGGGTCGCCGTCCACGGCGTGCCCGGCCGAGCCCGGCGCCTGTCGAAGAACAGCACGTTCGCCTTGACCCCGCCGGCGTAGAAGATACCGGTGGGCAGCCGCAGCAGGGTGTGGACGTCGTATTCCGCCAGCAGCCGGCGGCGGACCGTTTCCCCCGCCCCGCCCTCGAACAGCACGTTGTCGGGCACGACGACGGCGGCCCGGCCGTCCACGTCCAGCGACGACGCGATGTGCTGGACGAAGTTGAGCTGCTTGTTCGTGGTCGTCGTCCAGAAGTCCTGCCGGCTGTACGCAATATCGTCCCGGCCAGCGCGGCCGTCCTCACCGATCACGGTGATTGAGGACTTCTTGCCGAACGGCGGGTTGGCGAGGATCATCGTCGGATTCCCGCCGTACCGGCCGGCGAGCGCGTCCCCGACGTCGATGAGGGTGTTGCCGTTGGGGTGGCCGATGCCGTGCAGCAGCATGTTCATCGCGGCGAGCCGGGCGGTGCCGTCTACCAGCTCCATACCCCGGATCTTTCCGCGGCTGAAGCCGGCGCGCTGCTCCGGCGACAGCGTGGCGCCATGATGGCGCTGGATGTAGTCGGCGGCGGCCAGCAGGAAGCCGCCGGTGCCGCAGGCAGGATCGAAGACCGTGTCGTCCGGACCCGGCTGGAGGCAGTCGACCATGGCCGCGGTCAGTGCGCGGGGAGTGAAGTACTGGCCGGCGCCGGACTTGATATCCTCGGCGCTCTTGGCCAGCAGCTCCTCATAGGCGTCACCCTTCACGTCGACACCGGTCGACGACCACTCCTCCTTCTCAATCAGATCGACGATAAGCCGCTTGAGCTTCGCCGGATCCTGGATGCGGTTCTGCGCCTTGCGGAAGATCACGCCGAGCATGCCCGCCTCCTTGGCGAGATCCTCCAAGGTGTGTCGGTACGCGGTCCCCAGGTCGTCGCCGTCGTAGTCGAGCAGCTTCTGCCACCGGTCCGCGACTGGCCGCAGGGCTACGTCCGGGTTGAAGCTCCGGTAAGCCCGCTCGTGCGCCATCTTCAGGAACAGCAGGTAGGTCAACTGCTCGACGTAGTCGATGGTGGAGACGCCGTCATCGCGCAGCACGTCGCAGTAGTTCCACAGCTTCGCGACGAGCTGCCGTGCCTTCGCGCTCACCCCAGCACATCCTTGTCGTTATCGATGGCAACATCGTCGAGCGGCAGCATCGGCGCGGACACGACGGAGGCCCACTCTCCCATCGGCCGGGACGCGGTCCCCACCGCCGCCGCAGACTGCCCCTCCTGCGCCGGAAGCTTGCGTGGCCGCCGCCTCGGCGCCTTCACCGCACCCGCCCGCTCCGCCCGGATCCGCTCCAACAACACCGACGCCGACTCATCCGCCGGATCCTGCGCCACCAGCCGCCCCGTGAATGCCTCCGCCAACAACGCCTTCCGTAGCACGGTAGCCTTCGCGAGACCTCCACGCACCAGACGCTCGCCGGTGTCCAGGACACTCAGCCATTCTTCGGCTGCGCTGACCAGATCAGCCTGTGCTTCTACCGGGGGAATCGGAACGGGAAGCCGCTTGATCTGGGACAAGCTGATCGAGGCGAGGTTGACGCTCTGCCGACCATTTTTCTCGCACCAGCCCTGACCGAACTCGTTGGCATGCCAAGCGAGCAGCTTCGGATGCAGAATTCCGTCATACAGACGAACTCGAAATACATGGTTCTGGTGAATACATCCGTCGATCTGCCCGTCCCACACCCACCCACGTCCAAGCTTATCGCGGTCCCCACCTTCGTTCAGAAGAACATCGCCCGGCTGAAGAGTGAGCGCACGAGCCTTGGCTGCGGGCACCCGGATCGTCGATATCTTCGCAAGATCCAGATAACCTCGCTGCACATTCGCCACACGCAGGTACGGAACCTCAGGAAGGTCCGGGTCGGATTTCTTCTTGCCGTCCTTGGTCACCCCACCCACCACGTCGGCGATCTCTCCAAGACGGCACCAGTGCCACTCCAGTGGAATCCCCGGAACATCACCGTCTACCGACACTCGATCATGAAGAAATGTGACACGTGGCGCGTCGGCCCACCGACCAACCCTGCCGAAGCACACCGCCGACAGCAACGAACTTCGCAGATGATCAATTCGCAATAACGTACGTTCCAACCCGCCTACGCCTTGCCTGATTCTCTCAAGCGACCCTTCGAGGACTGCGACAATGCGGCGCTGCTCGACCAACGGAGGCACCGGGAGAGGTACACGTCGCAGCTCCCCGAGGCCAAGACGAGGTCGACCGACTCCCCTGATCTTGGACGCCGAATATCTTCGAGACTGCGGTGAGGTCAGGGCATGAAGCAGCCAACTCGGTTCGATGGAAGGGTGGGGCCGAACCCGAATACAATCGGCCTTCACGACAGCTGGTACTCCGAGATCCGGAACAATACATGCCCGAGGGAGTTCCCCACCCAGCGAGGCAGCAACGAGGTCACCCGCGTGCACTTCGTGCGCACGCAACTCCTCGAAATGATCGAGGTCTATATAAGCCTTGTCGCTGTCGTTGAAAGCACCGTCACCAATGTTCTGAAGGCGAATCACTCTGGCACCCGACGAAGTGTAGTGGCGCGAAGCCAGGTTCGACCCAAAAGGCCCGTCGGTGATGGCTCTGGGTTCTACCGCCAGCAGGTCTTCCAGACAGGCCCATTCCCAGCCGGGGGGGAGGTCGGTCATGCGGTGAGGCCGGCGCGGAGGGTGTCGAGGACGGTGCTGGCGCGGTCATTACCGAAGGCGGCCAGGAAACCGTCCGTTCCGCCGCGTTGAGTGAACGGCCACTCGTCCAAGTCGCCGTCAGCGAAGCCCGCCGCACTCACCACGATCTCCTTGATCTTCTCCAGCCACCACGTCTGGTCGCGGGTGAACGTGACGCCGACGTGCCGCTGCGCGGCGAGCCAGGCGGTGAACCGCTCCTCGACGACGGTCCGGTGGGGTCGCGGCTGGACGTCAACGCCCAGCTCATAGCGGATCAGCCCGATCAGATCCAATGGTCCGTAATTTACCTCCGGCTCCTCCGGCGCCAGCCCCAGCACCCGGTACGACCGCCACAGCGTAGTCGGCGACCACAGGTACGGTGGTCGGGCGATCCGCGCCGCCAGCTCGATCACCTGGGCGTACACTGGCCGCGGCCCGCCGCCGTGCTCGTAGGACGCCTCGATCAGAGCGATCTCGTCGTGGTGCTCGCGGAGGAACGCCCGCCAGGAGGTGACCTGATCGCGCGCCAGCTCGGTCCGGTCGACGCCCCCGGCGGAGAGCAGGACGTCCGCGTTCACCTCGTCGATGGTGATCTCGTGGGCGCGGCGGATCTCCAGCATGCGGGCGCGTAGGGCGGGATTGGCCGCCAGCGGGCGCACCGCCGCCTTCACCAGCTCGCGGATAGCGGCCGGGCCGGCGGCCTCGGCGTCGGCCAGCCGGTCCGGGTCGGCGGCCTGGATCAGGCTGCCGATCACGGACGTCAGCGGCGTCTGCGCGAGGGCCTCCAGCTCGGTACGTTCCTCGGCGGTGAGCTGCTGGTTGAGCCGGGCGAGCCGGGAGGCGAGTGTCGCCGTTTCCGCTGCGGTGATCTCCAGGCTGCCGGCCTTGCGCAGCAACGCCTCCAGGCTGATCTGCCGTTCGGTATGCCGGGTCAGTGGGGCCGCGTCCACCCGCTTCGTGTCGACGACGCCGATCGCGTCGACCAGTACGAACCGGTCCTTGGTGCGCACGTCCGGGGTGACGCTCTGGAACTCGGTCGGGTCGATCGTCCGCGCGCCGCGCCCCTTCATCTGCTCGAAGGCGACCGGGCTCTTCGGGTTGCGCAGGAACAGCAGGCATTCCAGCGGACGCACATCCGTCCCGGTGGAGATCATGTCGACGGTGACGACGACGCGGAGCTCCGCCGAGTTCCGGAACGAGGCCAGCAGCTCCTCGGTGTTCCGTACCGAGTAGGTGATTTTCGCGGCGAAGTCGTTGCCCCGGTTGAAGACCTCCCGGATCCTGCGGACGATCTCGCCAGCGTGGTTGTCGTCGCGGGCGAACACCAGCGTCTTCGGCACCTCGGTGCGGCCCGGGAAGATCTCGGTGAACAGCCTGTCCCGGAACGTCGTGAGCACCAGGTCGAGGTTTCCCTCGCTGATGACGGATCGGCCGAGCTGGTTCGGGCCGTAGCTGAAGTCGTCGTCCAGCTCCTCGTACCGCTGCGCCCGGGTCCGCCGGTCACGGCGCGGCACGGTGATGCCGGCCTCGATGGTGTCGCCCCGCTCGCCATGCTTCGTGCGGATGCGGTAGACGTCGAAGTCGACGTTGACCTTGTCCGCCACCGCCTGCTGGTTGGTGTACTCGCTTACCAGGTTCCGCTGGAAGTACCCCAGCGTCTGCTTCGTCGGAGTCGCGGTGAGCCCGACCTGGAAGGCCTCGAAGTACTCCAGCACCGCCCGCCATTTCCCGTAGATGGAACGGTGACACTCGTCGATGATGATGAGGTCGAAACTCTCCGGCGGCAGGTCGGCGTTGTAGGACACGGCGGCCGGCTCGGCGTCCTCGTCGCCCATCTCCGCCGGGCCGTCGTCGAGGTCCGGGTCGTCGGTGTCGGCATCCGGCACGCTGCGGCCCGACAGCACCGCGTACAGCCGCTGGACCGTCGAGATAACCACCTGCCAGGAGTCGGCCATCCCCGAGCCGGCGAGGATCTCGGCGTTGTACAGGTCGGTGAACCGGCGGCCGTCATCCGGGATCGGGTAGCCGGAGAACTCGGTGCGCGCCTGCCGGCCCAGGTTGTTGCGGTCCACCAGGAACAGGACGTGGCGGGCCCGCGCGTGGCGCAGCAGCCGGCAGCTCGCGGTCACGGCCGCGTACGTCTTTCCCGCACCGGTCGCCATCTGGATCAGCGCCCGCGGCCGGCCGGCGGCGAGCGAACGTTCCAGCCCGGTCACCGCGTCGACCTGCGCCGGCCGCAGCGACCCGGTGGCCAGCGGAAACGCCGCCGGCATCGCGGCGAGCCTGGCCCGCAGGGTCGGGTACGCCGGGTCCTCGTCGGCCTCCCGCATCCATCGGGCCAGTGTCGCCGGCTGATGGAAGGAGAAGACCCGCCGGGCTCTCGGTGCGGGGTCGAGGTCGTTGGTGAACTGGGTCTCCACCGCCGTTGTCTCGTACCGGAACGGCAGCGGGGCACGCCAGGCGGCCATCCGCTGCTCCTTCGTCAACGTCTCCGCGTATCGGGCGGACTGGCTCTCTACCTGGGTGAGCGGCGTCCCCTCCCGCTTCGCCTCGATCACACCGACCAGCGTCTGGTTGACGTACAGCAAGTAGTCGGCCGGACCGGAGGCCGTGCGCCCCTCACGCACCGCCACCCCGTCGGCGGCGAACAGGTTCAGCGCGGAGACGTCCTGCACGACCCATCCGGCCGCCCACAGCATCCGGTCGACCTCGGCCCGGACCTGGACCTCCGTGCGCGGCTCGCGGGCCGCCACCCTGGCCCGTTGGATGAACGCCTCACGCTCGTCCGCCGTCGTCCGCCGCTCACGGCCGCCCACCCCGGATACCCGCACGCCGGTCTGCGGGGACAGCACCTCACGCACCGACATCGCGTCGGCGTCGGCGTCGAACACCATCCCCTCGACCGCACCACCGACCTGCGCATCGGACCGGTCCGCGGAAGAGACCACCGTGAGCGTCGAGATCCGCCCATGGAGATCCACAACGGTGGAATGCAGCGCCTGCATCTCCGCCTGAGCGTGGGCGAGTGCCTGCTCGGCCTCCGCCCGGGCGGTCCGCTCCGCCGCCAGCCGGTCATGGCTGCCGTCGAGGCGGAGCCCCGTCTCAGCCAGGCGATCCCGGTAGGCGGCGAGCTCCTCGCGCAGCCGGCGTAGCTCGGTCGCCTCCGCGGCAGACGGCGCCGCCGACGCCGCCGACGGGTCCGGGGCGGCCGGCGGGACGAAGGCAAACACCGTCCGGTCGCCGGTGAGAAAGCGGTGGAACCACACCCCCAGCTCGAAGCAGTGACCCACCATCGTGAGCGCCACCCGGACCTCACCGAAATGGCCGTGCACCGCCTCGTTGCCCGTGCGGCGAACAGCGTCGAACGCCCGCTTGATGCGAGGCTCCAGCAGACCGGCCCTGGCCAACGCGTTGACCCGGTCCACCTGGTGGTTTCCACGGGCCCGCGTTCCGGTCTCGGCAACCATCCGCTCGGCCAACGCCTCGCCGAACTGGCGCGCCTTCATCAGGGACGTGTTCGGATCGGGGTAGATGTACGACTCGGCGCTCGCCCCGAACAGGACGAGCAGCGGCTCGTGGTCGAGCAGGAAGCCGAAGTTCCGCGACGCCCGCGCCAACCTCACAATCTGTGCGCGCAACGCGCCGTCCACCACGCCCCCCACGCGTCCGAGTCGCGAAACCGGCTCCGGAACGAGGCCAGCCGCCTACCATAACGTACATCTCATCCATCAGGGGACAAGTCTTCTTACTGATCGTTTCTAGCCATGATGTGGCGACACTGCTACGGTAGGTGGCAATGTCGATCGAACGGCCGGATGCGAGCATCGATGCACCGGCCGCTCCCGGGAGACCGGGGGCCGGGCCGAGCCAGGCCGAGGTGAAGGCGCGGCTGCTCGACCGGCTCACATCATCGGAGGCAGACTCCCCCGTTTCCGCCGACGACACCGAATCCGATGGCTTGGCATCCGCAGGCTCGGCCCCTGAAGGCTCGGCGCGGCCGGAGACGGAACGTTCCAGGATCGACGCCAAGCTGGACGCGCTCGATCGACGGAACACCTCGGGTGATCGTGCCCCGTGGCCGGCCGACCGTCGGTCGGCAGAGGACCCGCGGTCCACCGATCCTTCGCCGGTGGAACGCAAGCTCGCGCTGCTCGACCGCGGGCCCGGCGGTGAGATGGACGCGGCCAGGAAGCAGGATCGGCCGGCCGGACCGGAGAAGCTGGGGTGGCGGCTCACGAGGATCTGGCGGGAAAGCCTCCGGACTCGAGATGGACGCGCCTTCTTCGAGCAGTCCGACACGGACATGCGGAGGACCGCGATGGCCGCCGAGCCGGTCCCGGGAACCTACACAGCCGACCTGCATGGCGACCCGTCGGGATTCCGGGTCGGCAAGGTCGCGCTCGACGCCCGGCAGCTCAGCGCGCTCATCCGCGCCGACGAGAACTGGCGCGGCCGACCGGTGCGGCTGCTGTCCTGCGAGACCGGGCAGGGCGACAACCCCGTGGCCCAGAAGGTCGCGGACGAACTCGGGGTCGCGGTGACGGCACCGACCGAGCTGGCCTGGGCCGACGACCGCGGTAACGTGTGGACGACCTCGAGACGCCGTGACGAGTTCGGCGTCCTGGAGGAGACCATTCCATACGACGGCGCCTGGGGGGAATGGGTCTGGGACGCATCCATCGCCTACTATCTCGAGGAGCACGATCTTCCGCCGGAGCCGGCCCCGCCTCAACCCGCCTGAGCTGCCCCTACTCGCCGTAGATCGTCTGGCCCGTCATGTGATGGGTGTCGTTGAACCCGCGTAGCACCGCCGGGCCGTCGGAGTACCAGTCGATGGTCGTCATCGACACCAGATCCAGGTGGAGGCGGTAGAGCACGGCCGGTTCCGCCGCCAGCGCCAGCTGGGCCAACCCCTTGATCGGCGTGACGTGTGAGACGACGAGGACCCGCCCGCCCGGCTGCTCGGCGAGCAGCCGGTCACGCACCCTCGCCACCCGGGCCACGGTGGCGATCAGGCTCTCCCCGCCGGGCGGCGGGACGTGCGGGTCGGCGAGCCAGGCATTGAGCTCGTCGGGGAACTTCTCACGCACCTCGGCGAAGGTCAGCCCCTCCCAGGCGCCGAAGTCGGTCTCCCGCAGATCGTCGACGACGACATAGTCGCGGCCGAGGGCCTCGGCGGTCTGCCGGGCCCGCTTCAGCGGCGAACTGACGACGAGATCGAACGGCTCGTCGCGCAGCCGGTTCGCCACGGCCGCGGCCTGGCCGAGCCCGACGTCGGTCAGGGCCGCTTCGACCGTCCCGCTGAACCGCTTCTCCACCGAGAGCGGGGTCTGCCCGTGACGCAGCAACACGGTCGTCGTCGGTGGTGCGGGCGGCGCCATCCAGCCGGAGAGCCGGTTTGTCGTCGGCGCGCGGTGCGGGACCGGGTCCGGGGACTGCGGGACCGCGGGTTCCCAGGGCCGCCCGGCGGCGGCGGCGTCCATCGCCTCGTTCGCGAGCCGATCGGCGTCGGCGTTGCGCGCGCGGGGCACCCACTGGAAACGGACCGCGGGGAACCGGGCGGCGAGTTCCGTCGCCTCAACCACCAGCGGCCGCATCGCCGGATGCTTGACCTTCCACCGGCCGCTCATCTGCTCGACAACGAGCTTGGAGTCCATCCGAACCTCCACCTCGGCGTCCGGGGCGATCTCAGCGGCGGCCCGCAGCCCGGCGATCAGCCCGGAGTACTCGGCGACGTTGTTCGTGGCGCGCCCGATCGAGTCCGCGCGCTCGGCCAGCAGCTTCCCCGAGCCGGCGTCGCGGACCACGGCTCCGTAGCCCGCCGGGCCCGGGTTGCCCCGCGACCCGCCGTCGGCCTCGATGACCAGCCTGCGCACGGTGCCCATCTACATGCTCCCCTCGTCTGACCCCGAGGCGGGCGGTCCCGCCGACGGTGCTACAGCCCCGATTCGGGGGTACGGACCAGGATGCGCCGGCACTCCTCGCAGCGCACCACCTCATCTGCCGGCGCCGCCGCCACGGCGCGCAGGTCGCCGCCCGACAGCTCGAGATGACAACCCTGGCAGCGGCGGCGCAGCAGGGCCGCGGCGCCCACTCCGCTGGAGGACGCCCGGATCCGCTCGTACAGCGCGACCAGCGCCTCGGGCAGCTCCGGGACGAGAGCGTCGCGGTCGTGGCGCAGCCGCGCCACCTCGACGTCGATCTCGGCGTAAGCCTTGTCCCGCGCGGCCACCGCCGCGTCGAGCTCGGCCTGCAGGGCCGATCGCTGCTGGGACAACGCGGAGAGCCGGCTCTCCAAGCCCTCGACGATCTCCATCTTCTCGAGCGCGTCGTCCTCGAGCACGCCCTGACGGCGGGTCAGCGAGGCGAGCTCCGCTTGCAGGTTCTCCAGCTCACGCGGCGTCGAGACGGCGCCGGAATCAAGCCGCTGGGAGTCACGGGCCGAACGGGTCCGCACGAGGTCGATCTCATTCTCCAGCTTGCGCTGGGCACGCGCGACGTCGCTCAGCTCGGTCTGCACCCCGACGACCTCACCGTCCAACGAGGTCAGCGCGGCGGTGCGCTCGGTGATGACGGCGTGCTCCGGCAGACCGCGTCGGCGGGCCACCGACCGGTCGATACCGGTGTCGAGCGCCTGCAGATCGAGCAGGCGGAGCTGAACTGCTGGGTCGGCCTTCATCGATTCCTCACTGGTACGCCTGAACGACTACACCTGGCCGACCAGGCCGGGGCGACCAGGCCCGACCCGACGCGGCGCCCTCCGTGACCCGGGCCTCGCGTGACCCGGGCCTGCGCGCCGCCGGCACCGCCTACCGGGACGGAACGTGCACCCGCCAGGGATCGGTCACGATAGCGGATACCGACGTGCTCACCGTACGTCCCCCCGCCCGCAGACCGGCGCGCAGGCGGGTGGCGGCCTGGCTCAGCCACGGCCATTCACTCGCCCAGTGGGCGACGTCGACCACCACGACCCCGTGCGCACCGACGGCGTCGAGGACGTGGTGATGCCGGCCGTCCGCGGTGACGAGGACGTCCGCTCCCGCGGCCTCGGCGGCGGCGACCAGTTCTCCCCCCGAGCCGCCGCACACCGCGATCCGCCGGACGAGCCGGTCCGCGGTACCCGTCGCCCGGACCCCGCCCGCCGTCGCCGGCAGCGCCCGGACGACCCGGGCACAGAACCGTTCCAGGGACTCGGCCGCGGGCAGGTCACCGATCCGGCCGAGGCCCCGGCACACGCTCGCCCCGCCGGCACCGCCCTCATCACCGGCACCGCCCTCATCACCGACACCGCCCTCGTCGGCCCCGGCGTCCGCCGGAGCGGGCAGCGGGGCCGGGCCGGGCAGCAGTCCCGGGCCGAGCAGCGGGGCGACGTCGCGCAACCCCAGGGCGTCGGCAAGCGCGTCACTCACGCCCGGCGCGGCGACATCGGCGTTCGTGTGCACGGTGTACAGGGCGACGCCGGCCCGGATCAGGGTGGCCACGACCCGCCCGCCCGGACCGGTCTCGGCGACGCCGTGCATTCCCCGCAGGACCAGCGGGTGGTGGGTGACGAGCAGCTGAGCTCCCACCGTGGCGGCCTCGGCCGCCACCTCTGGGGCCGGATCCACCGCAAACAGGACGGCCGAGACCGGCGCGTCCGGATCACCCACCGCCAGTCCCACCGCGTCCCAGGACTCGGCCCAGGACGGGGGGAAGAAACGCTCAAGCACGGCCACACAGTCACGCACTGTCGCCGACGGAAAGGTCACCACCGTGACCCTACCCGCTTCGTCGCAGCAACCTGCCAGCCGGTCACACTGCCCGGTGCCGCGCCCGGGCGCCGCGCGGGCGGTCGCCCCAGCCCCGTAACGTCACCGGTGGCAACACGCCCGCAATGTGCTGGCGAGCCGCGAGGAAAGGGCAGTCGTCATGGCGGACGTTTCAGTGCGATTCCAGGTGGCGGGGGATGCCGAGATCGTGCTGAACCTCGCGACCCCGCAGGCTGTCCGGCTGGTGGAAGCCATCATGCGCAAGGTGGCCGAGGCCATGGGCGTGCCGGAACGGCCCGCCGTCGGGGCCATGTGGCCCGACGTGCCATCGGCGCAGGCACCGTTCGCTCCGGACCGGCGCTGAGCCGCTGAGCCACCGAGCCACGCGGGCGGTCGCCCGTCACCGGCGGCCGCCGGTGACGGGCAGCCGCCGGAGCCGATATCCGACTGGGCGCCGCCCAGTCGGTGGATCCGTGGCGCCACTGTCCGGCCGATGGACGCCCGCCGCCGGCTATGTTGGCGCAATCCCTTCGGACAAAGGGGACGTAATGAAGTAACAAATACGTGATCGAGAGCATCATCGCAGGTCACAGGCCTGTGGAGGGTTCGAAACGCGCAAGTTATTTCATTTCAACTCCAAAGCAGGCGAAGGTACCAGATCGGCACTCTGCGCGCTTGTTTTCGCAAAAGCCGGCGCAGCAAAGCCGCAACACGATACAACTCCGCACAGCCATCCCCACCGAAAGGAAAATGATCAAGTATGGCGGGGGACGTACCGGCCGACGAACACGCGCTCATCATCTCGGCCGGCGGGGAAACGGGCCGAGCACTCCGTGCGGCGTTCGCGGCGATCGCAGCCACCGGCGCATCCTCGGATGACGGGGTCGACCAGACCGCCGAGAGCGACGGCTCGCCAACCGATCCCACCCTGGCCAACGAACGACAGCCGCTGCACCGCTACGGCAGGGTCCACGTGCTGGGCCAGCCTCGGGACATCTCCACGGCGACGGCGACGGCGGAACGCGCCGCCGCCCGGCTGGCAGCGACGGTCCTCCCCCCCCCGCGGACGGCAGCGTCGTGTCGACCACCGGGGTGTCGCCCGGCCTGAGCCGCGCCGAGACGCTCGGGCTAGACGCCTTCCGTCTGCGGACCAGCGCCGCCTACCGGCATCTCAAGCAGGAACGTCCCCGCGACGGCCGGCCGTGGGACATGGACCGGCCCTGCACCGACATCCCGCCGCCCCGGGGCAGCTCGCCTGATCCGGACCGGCCGGCCCCGCATGCCCAGACGACACCGCATGCCCAGGCGAACGGGCGGGCCGAGGCCCAGAGCCCGACCGCCGCGCCCGCGGACACCCGGACCGCCGCGCAGACCACCCAGGCGCCCTCCCCCACCAGCGCGGCGCTGGAGGGATCGGTGGCCGTCGGGCTGATCCTCGTGGAAGGGCCGACCACCGCACTGCAACTGACCGCCGCGGAACGCACCAAGATCGTGGCCGAGGTGCAGAACGGGTTGTCCTGGTACGCGACCACGAACCCGGCGGCCGACCTGACCTTCCACTACGACATCCAGATCGTGCGGCTGCCCGTCCCAGCGGACCCGAACGCGCCCGACCTCGAGGCGCTGTGGCGTGACCCCACCATGAGCCGGCTCGGCCACGCGGCCAGCTTCGACGGCGTCTACGACTACGTCGACGCGCTCCGGGCCCGGCTCGGCACCCGGTCCGCCTACTGCGCGTTCTTCACCAAGTATCCGCTGGGATACTTCGCGTACTCCTCGGTGGGTGGTCCCCGGCTCGTGATGTCCTGCGACAACGACGGCTGGGGACCGGACAATATCGACCGGGTCTTCACCCACGAGACCGGCCACATCTTCGGCGCTCCGGACGAGTACGCGGGCGCCCAGTGCGACTGCGGCGGTCGGTGGGGGGGCGTTCCACGCCCCAAACGGCAACTGCGACGCCTGCGCGCCCGCGCCCGTCGACTGCCTGATGCGCTCGAACAGTTTCGCGCTGTGCCGCTACACCCCCAGCCACCTCGGCTGGGGCCACGGAGTGAGCGGCAACCCGGCGCTCGTCCAGACCAGGGGGCTCGGCCGGATCAGCAACTTCGACGCCGTCGTCCCCTCGGCCTTCGCCGGGCTGACCCACGTCTGGCGGGACAACGACGCGGCCGGCTTCCCCTGGATGGCCCCATGGCAGACGGCCCAGGAGCTCGGCCGGATCGATGCCGTCACCATGATCCAGAGCACCCTGGCCAGGCCGGGACCCCTCGAGATCGCCGTCCGGGCCGGCTCGGCGCTGTACTTCCTGTGGCGGGACTCCACCGGTGCCTTCGCCTGGCACCCGCCGACCCGCCTCGCCCAGGGCGTGGGGGGCGTTCCGTCGCTGGTGCAGAGCCGGCTGGGCAGCAAGGGCAACTTCGAACTACTCGTGCCCGCCGCGGACGTCGGCATCCTGCACCTGTGGCGCAACCATGACATCCACGGATTTCCGTGGAGCACTCCGAAGCTGTTCGGCGCGAACCTCGGGCGCGTCGACGCCGTCAGCCTCATCCACGGCACGCTGGGCGGCGGCAACGGGATGTTGGAAGCGGTCGCCCGGGTCGGCAACCGGCTCGTGCACCTCACCCGCGACAACAGGGCGGTCTGGCGCACCGGCCCCGTCTTCGCCGAGGGCGTGACGGGCAATCCGGTGCTCATCCAGAACGCCTTCCCCGACGGCTCCCGCAACTTCGAGGTGGTCGTCCCCGCCGCGGGCCGGGGACTCATCCACTTCTACCGGAACAACGGCGCGCCATCCCCGGTCTGGAGCGGACCGCGGCCGTTCGCGCCGGAGCTGGGCCGGGTGGATGCCGTCTCGATGATCCAGAGCAACTTCGACGGGCATCTGGAGGTGCTCGCCCGCGTCGGCGACCGGCTCCACATGGTCTGGCGTTCGTCGGGCCCCGGTGCGAGATGGTCGGTCCCCCGGCGCGTGTTCTGAGCCGCCGCGCGGGGTCATCCGGCCGGCGGCGCCCCGGGTGGCCGGTCGGGCGGGAGGTACCCCGGCGTGTCCCAGGGCTCACCACCCGCGGGATCGCGGTGCTTGGCACCCCTCCGCGCCAGCCAGCCGTCGACGAACAGGCTCTCGGCGGCGGTGAGGGACTCCCGCAGCGCCGGGGGAACCTGATCGACGAAGACCCCGCACACCCCGGACAGGGCAGCCACCTCCGGCGCCCGCGAGGGGGGCAGCGCCACGAGAGCCAGCCGGGGGCGCAGGGCCGAGGTCACGGTGCCGAGGACGGCCAGTTCGGCCAGTGGATCGGCACCCGTGCCGGTCGAGAAGCCCCGGTCCGGCCGGTGGAAGACGACCAGCAGCTCCGGCTCGGTTTTCCACACCGGGCCATTCTCCCGCGAACGAACCCGGATGGAAGGCCCCCAGGCACCGGCGGCCCACCGTCCGGGCTCCCAGCCCACCGCCCGAACCCGCGCCCGAACCCGCGCCCGGTGAGAATCACAGTCCTTCCTGGATGGACACCGTGGCTACCGGGGGACAGAGTTGGGACAAACGTCCGACTCCTGGTCGTGGACCCGCCCCGGGCGGTCCTCGCCCGACCGCCACCGGCCGCTTCCGGTCCCGTCCGGGGCCGGAGAGGGCAGGACAGGAAGAAGGCACCGCAGTTGAGCGAGCGGCTTCCTCTGTTTCCGCTCGGGACGGTCCTGCTCCCCGGGCTGGTCCTACCCCTGGAGATCTTCGAGGAACGGTACCGGATCTTGGTGCGGGAACTGCTCGAGCAGCCCGCTGACCAGGTCCGACGGTTCGGAGTGATCGCCATCCGGCGAGGCCGGGAGGTGGGTCCGGCCCTGCCGGCGATCCACGACGTGGGCTGCACCGCCGTGCTGCGGGGCGTCCAGGAGCACTCCGACGGGCGGTTCTCGCTCATCACGGTGGGCGGTGACCGGTTCCGGATCCGCACGGTGGACCGGCACAGCGAGCCCTACCTCGTCGGGGACGTCGATTACCTGCCGGAGGACGTCGGCGACACCGACGACACCGACGACACCGTTCCGGCGGTCCAGCGTCTGCTCCGAACCTACGCCGACCGGCTCGCCGCCACCGGCACCGTGCAGATCTCGCTGCCGGACCTCCCCGACGACCCGATCGCCCTTTCGTACGTGATCGCCGCCGCCGCCGTCACCGACGTCACCGAACGTCAGGGGCTGCTCGCCGCGCCGGACGCGGCCAGCCGACTGCGGGCCGAACGGGCGCTGCTCCGCCGGGAGATCGGCCTCCTGGAAAAGATCACCACCATCGGATCGAGCGAGTTGCGCCGAGTCGATCCCAGCCCGAACTGACCGTTACCCGAACTGGCCCCGGGCCGAACCGTGGGACGTTCGCCCCGTCCGGGGGGATCGACGCTCAGTCCCCAGCCCCAGCCCCGTAGCCGGGCGCGGTCGGACCCCGCCTGTCCTCGGCGGCGTCCGACCGGGCCCGCGAGGTCACCCACAGCCCGACGAGGAGCATGACCAGGGCGGTCACCGGCATGACGAAGTAGAGCCCGCCCGCGCGGACCTTCATGTCCACCAGGTCGGTGAGCAGCGGAGAGGCGTCCTTCGGCAGCGCGTGCAGCAGCTGGGGCGAGCGCCGCAGGTGGCCGATCCAGCCGGCGATCAGCGAGCCGCCGATGCCGCCCGCGGCGAGCCCGACCGGGACCGGCCATCCCGCGTCCCGGACCCGCCAGCACGCCACGGCACCGCCGATCACACCGGCGACCGCGCAGATCTGGGCGAACCGGACGTCGATGTCGCTCTGGACTGTGAACGCCGATTCATGCCCGCCCAACGCCGCGGCGAGATCCAGGTGCGGCGCGGTCGCGGCCCAGAGCAGGCCGAGCGGGAAGCCGGCGAGCGCCATCGCCGCCGCGCAGATCAGGCCAGCGACGGCTGCCGGACGAGCACCGAACGCCCGGCCCGGGCTCCGCCCGGGCGGCGCCGGCTCACCGGCCGCGGGGACGGCAATCGCCGGATCGAGGGTCGGCTGACCAGGGTGGTGCGGCCTGTCCCCGGGTGGGACGGACAGCGCGGCCGGCTCGACTCCGCGGATGTCCGACGACCGCTCCGTCATGACGCGCTTCCTGCCACTGGCTGTCTGTCTCCTCGTCCCCGGCCTACCAGCGTCCCCGGCCTACCAGCGCATCGTCGCCGACCGGCCGCAGGCCGTTGACCCTACCGCGCCGGGCGGTCCCGCAGTGGTCCTGCTACTACGCCGGATCTGTCGCTGATCTTGTGATCG
>NZ_CDWRCL010000072.1:0-16333 GCF_977927575.1 Frankia sp. CcCS3 | reverse complement strand
ATCAGCGACAGATCCAGATCCAGTGCAGATGGGCGGCGCACCATGGGTCCGCCGGGTCCGCGGAACCGGCGGCCAGGGCTTCGACCAGGCCGGTCAGCGTGGCCGACGGGCCGATTCCGGCCCTCGGTAGCAGGGTCCCTGTACCGTCCGGGGGGTCGGATCGGCCGGAATCGGATCGGCCGGAGTCAGGCCGAGGGCAGCCCTGGTCATGGCGCGCACCACCGGTGGACCACCGGCGGGCAGCGGGCCGCCGCGGATCCGGCGGCCATCGTCGAGGGCGGCCAACGCGAGATCGACCATTGGCCGTAGCCCCGGGAGAATAGGGACCTCCCGCATCCGCGGACCGTCCGTGGGCCCCCCATTCCTCCGCCCCCGTTCCTCCGCCGGCGTGGGCTTCCCGGCTGGCGTGGGCTCTCCGGCTGGCGCGGTGGCGACAGGTGTGTCAGGGCTGCGCGGGGGGATCATCCGACGGATCCGAACCCGACGGGTGCCTGATCGGCGGGTGGGTGTCCCAAGGCCGCGTGGACGGAGAGCCTGCGGACGGCGGCATCGATGGCGTCGGCGAGGATTGTGAGGACGCGATCGCCCTCCTCATCGCTGAGGATCAGTGGTGGCAACAGCCGGGCGACCGCGCCGTGCCGCCCACCGAGCTCGATGATCAGGCCGCAGCGCAGACATTCGGCCCGTACCAGACCGGCGAGCTGCGGGTCGGCGGGGTGCGCGCCGACGAGGTCGGGGGCTGCGGTCGGATCGACCATCTCGGCGCCGAGCATCAGCCCGCGGCTGCGCACGTCGCCCACCTGCGGCCGGTCCCGGGCGATCTCCGCCAGGCCGGTGAGTAGGCGCGTGCCGAGCCGGGCGGCGCGTTCGTCGAGACGGTCCTCCCGCACCAGGCGCAGCGTGGCGTGGCCTGCGGCCATCGCCAGCTGGTTTCCACGGAAGGTGCCGGTATGTGCCCCGGGCGCCCAGGTGTCCAGCTCAGACCGGTAGGCGATGACGGCCAGTGGCAGCCCGCCGCCGATCGCCTTGGACATGACGATGATGTCGGGGGGTGATACCGCTGTGCTGCGCGGCCCAGTACTTCCCGGTGCGACCGACTCCCGTTTGGACCTCGTCCAGGATCAGTGGGATGCCGCGGCGACGGGTGATCTCGCGGACGGCGCGGAGCCAGCCGTCGGGCGCGGGAATCACCCCGCCCTCGCCCTGAACCGGTTCTACGATCAGTGCCGCCGGCCTGACGACCCCTCCGGCGGGGTCATCGAGGAGACGTTCGATGTAGCGGGCGGACAGCTCGGCACCGTCCGGACCGGGGGCGCGACCAGACCCCACCCCGAACGGGCACCGGTAGGGGAAGGGGAACGGCAGCCGTACGACGGATGTCGACGGCGGCAGAGGATCTTTGACGGCGACGTTCCCGGTCACGGCCAGGGCGCCCGCCGTCATCCCGTGGTATCCACCGGTGAACGCGAGGATGGTCTGGTTGCCCGTCACCGTCTGCGCGAGCTTGATGGCCGCCTCGACCGCGTCGGCGCCGCTCGGGCCGCAGAAGTGCAGCTTCACATCGCTCCCCATGCCGGCCGGCAGGCAGCCACGGAGTTCATCGGTGAAGGCGTCCTTCTCGGGGGTGGCGAGGTCGAGCGTGTGCAAGGGGGCCCCTCGGGTGAGCATCGACGTGATCGCCTCGGTCACCACCGGATGGTTGTGTCCCAGTGCAAGCGTTCCGGCGCCGGCCAGGCAGTCCAGGTAGCGGCGGCCATCCGCGCCGAGAACCATGGTTCCGGACGCCCGGACAGGCACGATCGGGAGGGTCCGCGCATAGGTCCGTGCCGCCGATTCGCGCTGACGCTGACGCGCGAGGATCATGGCCGGGTTCGCGGCACCCGTGGGTGCGGACGTGGGACCCGCGGTGGCGGGGGCTGCGGGCGTGGACCTGGCGGCGACGGGGGTCGTAGTCACGGGGGGTGCGGTCACGGGGGGGCGTCGTCGCGGCTCTCGTGGTTACGGAAGGCACGGCCGCGGAGGGCGCCGTACGGCCGGCTGGGCCGCCGGCGGCGGCGTCACGAGCGGAAACCGTCATCGCGGGCGACTCCCTTTCGCGCAGGCTGATTGAGGGAAGCCTAACCTAAGCCAGTCGCACCATGGTTGCTCCGCGCAAGGTTATGGTGGCGCCAAGCAGATTTGGTGGTCTCTTCATAGTCCGTCCGGGGGAGTCGGGTTGCGGCAGAAACATCGGCCTCAGGCTGTGGTGTTTGCGGCATGTCCACTACACGCCCGTCGATCCGGATCAGACAACCGGTTATGGCGGTGACGAACGTCCCGCGATCGTCCGGCGGCACGGAAGCCGGAGGCGGTCCGTGTGAGGTATCAGGCACCGTTTGCGGATCCGATCCGTGTTTCGTCGCCCCACCATCGGGCTAGCCGACAGAGTCGGGTCCAGATGGAGACCACCCATCCGAGACGACCCATCCGAGACCACCCATCCGAGACCACCCGTCTGGACTATGCGTCCGCGCTCGGCAGCCCGCGGCACACGCCATCGCTCCTGTGCGCCTGGCGGCAGAGTGGGTTGTCCTGTCCCTGGCGGACGACGCGGCTGAGCTCGGGCGCCTGAGGGAGTCTCGGACGACTGATGGAGTGAGGAGTCGATCTGGTGGACCTGCCGCCCTCGGCCGCGCCGCTGCGCGCCCTGCCCGCCGAAAGCCTCCCCCGCCCGGTGTTGACCGCGGTGCGTGACTGGCCGGCTGGCGCCGGAGAGGTCAGTGCCTACTTTTACGACCCGGCGGCGGCCGCGCGGAACGCCGCGGCGCTGCGGGCCTGCCTGTCCATGTGGGCGGAGGTCTGCTACGCGGTCAAGGCCAACAGCTTTCCGCCGATACTCGACGCCCTGTTGCGTGGGCCCGGTCCGGACATCCCTCGGTCGGGGCGGGAACGGAGTGACTCCAGCCTGGGCGCCACCCCGACCGGCGCCAGGACCGGCGCCAGCGGCCGGGGCATCGACGGTTTCGAGGTCTCCTCCGCGCACGAGGTGCGCCTGGCGCAGGCAGCGTACGGCCGGGTCGACCCCGCTCGGCGTCCCCACCTGGTCGCCTCCGGACCGGGGAAATCGATGACCCTGCTTACCGCGCTGGTCTCGGCCGACGTCGACGTCGTCAACGTCGAGAGCTTCGGTGAACTGCGCCGCCTGGACGCCGTCGCCGCCCGACTCGGCCGTCGGGTACGGGCGGCGGTGCGCGTCAACCCGGCCCGAGTGGGACTGGCAGGCTCCCTCCAGATGGGCGGTCGGCCGAGTGCGTTTGGCATCCCCGAAACGGAGGTCCCCGCCGCGCTCGAACTCGCGGCGGATCTGGCCCATATCGACGTCGTCGGATTCCATGTCCACGCGGTGTCCGGCAATCTCGATGCCGCCGCCCATCTGGGCTACGTCCGGTGGTGTCTCGATTTCGCCGCCCGGACGGCTGCCGCGGCCGGGATCGAGCTGCGGATGGTCGACGTGGGCGGTGGATTCGGGGTTCCGTTCGAACCGGACCGGCGCGGTGACCGGCCCTTCGACCTAATCCGATTTGGTGAGGGACTGAGTTCGTTGCCGGTTCCGGACGGAACTCGGGTAATCTTCGAGCCGGGGCGGATGCTGGTGGCCGACTCCGGCTGGTACGCCGCCGAAGTGATCGACGTCAAACATTCCTACGGGACGGAATTCGTGATTCTGCGTGGCGGAATTCATCATTTCGCGCTGCCGACATCGTGGGAGATCATCCATAACTTCGCCGTCGTGGAGAGATCGGGCCGGAACGGTGGGCCGGCGCCGGAGCCGAAGGACACGCGGGAGGCGGTGGTCGAAGGTCGTCCGGTGACGATGGTCGGGGAGCTGTGCACGCCGGAGGACACCCTCGCCCGTGACATCACGGTCGATCGGGTGCGGTCGGGTGACGTCGTCGTCTTCCCCATGGCGGGTGCGTACGGCTACGAGTTCGCGCTGCCGGATTTCCTTGGCCACCCCCGAGCCCGGCGCGTCGAGCTTCAGGGAACGCGGCATGCTCCGTTCCCCACCGATCGGTCGAGCTGATCGGATACCCGGGAGAGGAATGTTCCCTCAGCACCAGGTTTAAGTTCATCGCTCCAGCCGCCATGGCAGTTATTTCTGGCATTCTTGGAAATATTAATCCAAGTCGTATTTTTCAGATTATTGACAATCTGTTGATGGGACGATGCGTACCGTTTATCGGTCTGGCGCCTAAATGGGACATTGCGGACGGCGGGGGCTGATGTGCCGTGGTTCTGGTCTGTTCGGCTGGTCAAAAGCAGGACTTCTGTCACAATGAATAGACAACTAGCAATCTAGGGTGGCATTCCTATCGGATCAGCCGTGACTGCCGATCGGGAGTCACACCAGGACACGGCCGGGAGTATCGATCGGGGAGAAGACCCATGTTTTCGTACCTACATCGTCTCAGGACCATCAGCGTGCTCGGCGCGGCGACCCTCGTCGGCGGGCTGCTTGGCGGCGGTGGTTACGCATACGCGCAGAGCAGTTTCACCGGCAACCCCTGGGTGTTCCGGGCGACCAACCAGAGTGCCGAGGGGCTTCGTATCCAGTCGACGGGCGGGCCCAACGGCCAGCTGTTCATCGTCTACGACCATCTGAACCAACCCATCTTCGCCGTCAACAAGGCCGGCGGCGCCGGTGTGTTCGGGGACAACTTCAACGTCCACCAGGGCAACGACATCCTGCATCCTTGGGTGCGGATCAGCGTCACCGATCCGCAGCCCGCCGACTGCGTGACCACGGGCCAGCTCGTCCTCGGGGGCTCGACCGGTTCGGGTGGCCGCGTCTGGCGGTGCGTCGTCGGGCAGGGGTGGACGCCCGTCCTCTGACGGGACGTGGCCCGTGGCGGGATGCGGCCCGCTCGGACGATCGTGACGTCACGCGACGTCATGATCCGGTGTCGCATTGCTTTTCAAGTAGCGCACGCCCTTTTGCCATGGCATCACATCAAGGTGCCGCTAAGCCTCACTGCCTATGGACGCCGGGGCGACAGCGCCGCACAGGCGACACTGAGCCGGCAGCCGGCCGGCGAATTTGGGGGACCTGAGCACGGTCTGCGGTCCCTGGACCGTGCCTTGCTCCCCATAACTCGGCCGCCGCGATCCTCGCCCGCGTTCCCACCATGACCGCCGCCCTGGACGCCGCGAGCGCCCCGGCCGGCGCATCCGGCCCGAGCATCCCGTTGACGCCCGTCTCGGCCTGGCAACCCGGCGACCCGCTCTTCGCCGCCGGTTCCGATGGCACCCCCGACAACTGGCACCCCCGACAACCCCGGGCACGTCGGCATCTACCTCGGCGGCAACCAGGTGCTGCACGCCCCCACACCGGCGACGTCGTCAGCATCGTTTCGCTCGACCGGTACGAGAAGGTTACCGGCGCCACCAGACCTTCTGCGCTGACCCGCTGACCCGCTGACCAATGATCAGGTGATTCGCCGACCATGTCGGACCCATCCGCTGCGGGGGAGGGCCGGGTGGGGAATGACGTGACGGCGTCAGAGGCCCTTGGTGATGATCGTGACGGCCGCCTTGGCGTCGTTTGGCCGGGCCGCCTCCCAACCCGCGCGTGCCGCTCCGGTGCGGCCTGATCCGGCACGGTCCGATCTCGACCGCCTCGACAGGACCGGGAAGGGGGACATCCCAAAGGCGGACGACAGCAGGGCCGATGCGGAGGCGGATGCGGCCGGGGGGCGGATCGGTGGGGAGCACCGGGCCGCCGGGGCGGAGCGGGTCACGGCGGTGGGTTCGGTGGGTTCGGCGGGTTCGGTCGGTGACGACCCGTCGGCGGACGACGGCCCCTCGGGCAGCGAGGAGTTCCCGGCGTCCGGGGATGCCGCGCCGTCGGCTTCGGGGACGGAGGTGGACCGCCGACCCATCACCGGCGCCGGCAGAACCGGCACGGGCAGGTCGAACCACAGGTACTTCCCTGACTCGACCGCCACCGTCCCCCAGCTGCCCGCCAACGTGTCGAGAACCAGCAGGCCGCGACCGCCCTCGGCGTCCGGCGCGGCCTCACGCCGCTGCGGCAGGACCGTCGAGGTGTCCGACACGGACGCGTGGATCAGACCGGGCCGTATCTCGATGAGCAGCCACAGCGGCGGCTGCCCGTACTTGACCGCGTTCGTCACGAGCTCACTGACGAGCAGCTCGGCGGTGCCGCGCACGTCCTCGGGAAGGTCCGCCAGCCGGATGCCCTCACGGAGCACCCTGCGGGCCTGCGGGACGGCAGAGGGCAGATAGGGGAGCTCGGCGAGTATGTGGGTTGCGGGTGGGCAACTGGACGTTGCCTGCCGTACCACATCCATCGGGACCGAAAACGCGCTCATCGACCACCAAGCCTGTGCGAGGATATCGAGGTGGCTCTACCCACTGGGTGGGGATTGAAGCCTCTGTTTCCGGATCGCACCTCTTGAGGCCATGCCGATACGGCATCCGGCACGGCGCCCGGTGGTGTCTCCTCTCCGTGGGCCCTTCCGTGGGCCCTTCGTGCCCGTGGGGCCCGGGCCTTCGTGCCCGTGGGGTCCGGGGCCCGCGGTACGCCCGCGGGCGTACCGGAGGTGCCCTCGGAGGTAGCCCGGAGCGCCCATCATGCCGGTCAGCCGGGCACGCGCGCCACGAGGATCGCGACGTCGTCGCGCAGGTTGCCGCCGGCGAACCGCTCGGCGGCGGCCAGGACGCGATCCGCGATCCCCTGCGCTGACAGTCCCGCGCACCCCCCGATCGCGTCGAGGAGCCGGTCCTCGCCGAGCAGCTTCCCGCCATTGCGGGCCTCGATCACCCCGTCGGTGTAGAAGACCAGTGACTCGCCCGGGCGCAGGACGATCTCGAACCCCGGAAACGAGACCTCGTCGTCGTCGAGGACGCCGAGCAGGGTTCCCGGGCGACCGACGAGCGAGGCGTGCCCGTCAGCGTGCAGCACCACCGGCTGGGGATGGCCGGCGAGGAACAGCCGCAGTCGGATCCCGGTGCCGGTGCCGGTGCCGGTGCCGGTGTCGGCGGACTCGCTCCCCGCGGGTCCGCCGGCCGGCGCCATGATCGCGGCGGCGGCCAGGGTGCAGAACCGGCTCTGCCCGTTCGGATGAGACGACGTGGCGTCGCGCAGGGTCCGGTTCAACTCGAGCAGCACCTCGCCGAGCTCCGTACCCCGGCCCGTCAGCAGCCGCAGGACGGCGCGGGCCACCCCGGTCACGGTGGCGGCCTCTGCACCCTTGCCACAGACGTCGCCGATGGCGATCGTCCAGCCGAGCGGACCCGACAGCAGGTCGAAGAAGTCGCCGCCGACGTCGAGACCCGCCGACTGCGCGGCGCCATAGGCGGAACCGAGATCCAGTCCCTCGATCATCGGCAGCTCCGGTGGGCGCAGACCCGCCTGGAGCGTGCCGGCCAGTTCCACCTGCCGGCTGTAGAGCCGGGCGTTGTCGACTGCGAAGGCGGCCCGGCGCGCGAGGTCGGCGAGTAGATCGATCTCGTCCGCGGCGAAGGCGTTGCCCTCGGGGCGGCCGAGCGCGAGCACCCCGAGTACCCGCCGCCGGGCCCGCAGTACCATCACGAGCGCCGGTCCGCCGAGCGCGGTCAGCGAACGCACCCGGTCTCCGCTCGCGGAGCGCACCGCCGCCATCAACAGGCCGTCCGGGTCGACCGCGGCAGCGGTCAGGGCGCCCGCCGCATTCTCCTCCGCGTGCGCCGCCGCCCACAGGGCGGGATCGGCGTTCTCCCGGTGCAGGTACACCGCGCACCACTGGGCCAACCGTGGGACCGGCAACCGCGCGAGCAGCGCCAGCGAGCGGCTCAGGTCCAGGCTGCCCGCCAGCAGATCGGACGCCTCGGCGAGGAAGGACAGCATCCCGATGCGGCGTTCCTCGGCGCGTCGCATGTCGCCGCCGCCGAGGGCCAGGGCCATCCATCGGGTCGTCAGGCGGATGCGTTCCACGTCCAGCCCGGCCGCCGCGGCGGCATCCGTCCAGCGGACCTCGCCAGAGACCTCCGCTCCGCCCGAACCGCCGGTGCCGCCCGAACCACTCGGGCGGCCGCCGGCCGCCGGCCAGAGCAGCAGTTCGCCGAGGCTCTCCTGCGTCGGATCCAGCGGGAACGAGAGCGCCTCGGTGACCGAGCTGACGGCCCCAAGCGTGGCCACGGTCTCCAACCGGCCGCCGTCGCGCCCGGGACGCCGCACCAGCCCAGCGGTTACCGCGAGCGCGTCCACCAGTTGCGCGAGCAGTTCGCTGACCTCGCCCTCGGCGGTGAGAGCACGGGCGGTGTCCCGGGCTATCAGCCGGACCGGACGCGCCGGTACCACGGGGGCCGGGGCCGCGCGGGGCGCGGGACTGGTCACAGCCACAGCGGGCGAGGACGAGGACGCGGACGACGAGGCACCGGCGGCCTCGTCGTCGCCCGCCGCCGGGGTGTGCGAGCCGTCGCCGACGGTTCCCAGGCGGAACCAGACGGTCTTGCCGCCGCGGCCGTGCTCGGTCCCCCAGCTCGTCGCGAGCGCGTCAACGAGGGCGAGGCCGCGGCCGTCCTCGCGCAGCCCGTCGATGCCGAAGTCGGCGTCCCCGACCTTCTTTACCCGGGCCATGCCGATGCGGACCGGATGCCGGTCGGCGACCCCGACCCGCACGCCGTCACCGTCCGCGCGCACCTCCACGGTGGCCGAGGTGCCCGCGTGCACGACGACATTGGTGACCAGCTCGGTGACGAGCAGAAGCGCGGAGTCCAACAGGTCGTCGTCCAGCCGCCCGTGCAACGCCTCGAGCAGGAAGCGCCGGGCGGCCCGGGGGGAGTCGGGCGTCGGTGGCAACGCGATGGCGCGCGCCGGCATCGTCCCACCCCCTGCTGCGCCATACATGTGCTCAGTCTCTCCTGCGTTGTCCATCGTGAGGCGGATACTGGCGGCTGGTGTCACCTGTCCACCGACGCCGCCCCACGCTGGTGCCCGTGGGAGACCGCCCTTGACCCGGGTCCTCCGCCCGGCCCGGGATCCGGGACGATCGTGTCGACCGAGCTCAGGTAGGAGACCAATGAGCCCCGCATACGACCCGCAACCCTCGGCTCGTCATGATCTGGATGCACCCGGCGGTGACGCTACCGCGACCATCGTGCCCCATGCATCCCTTCTCGCGGACGACACTCGGGCGCCGATGGCCGCCGCCGACGAGCTGATCGCGGATCTCCTGCACGGGCTGACCCGCCTGTGCGAGGGCGACTTCTCGACCCGCCTCGCGGCGCGGGACGGCTACGCCGGTGACGTGGTGCGCAAGTTCGACGAGCTGGCCGCCATCCAGGAGCGCCACGCGCGTGAGTTGGCCCGGGTCAGCAGGGTGATCCGCCGTGACGGCCGGCTCACCCTGCGGATGGAGGACATGGGCAGCCCCGGCGGCTGGTCCGACATGACGCAGGCGGTGAATTCCCTCATCGACGACCTGGCCCGGCCGACCCACGAGGTGGCGCGGGTCATAGCGGCGGTGGCCGAGGGGGACCTGTCCCAGCACATGGCGTTGGAGATCGCCGGCCAGCCGGTGCGTGGGGAGTTCCTGCGGATCGGCACCACGGTGAACACGATGGTGGACCAGTTGTCGTCGTTCGCGGACGAGGTGACCCGGGTCGCCCGCGAGGTGGGCACGGAGGGCAACCTGGGCGGGCAGGCCAAGGTCAAGGGCGTCTCGGGGGTATGGCGGGACCTCACCGAGTCGGTGAATTCGATGGCGGGCAACCTGACCAGCCAGGTCCGCAACATCGCGCTGGTGACCACGGCGGTGGCCCGCGGCGACCTGAGCCAGAAGATCACCGTGACCGCGCAGGGTGAGATCGCTGAGCTGAAGGACACTGTCAACACGATGGTCGACCAGCTCTCCTCGTTCGCCGCGGAGATCACCCGGGTGGGCCGGGAGGTCGGCGTCGAGGGTAAGCTCGGCGGTCAGGCCACCGTAGCCGGAGTCGCCGGAACGTGGAAGGACCTCACCGACAACGTCAACCAGTTGGCGTCCACGCTGACCATCCAGCTGCGGGCGATCGGCGACGTCTCCACCGCGGTGACCCGCGGTGACCTGACCCGGTCCATCTCGGTGGAGGCCGAGGGCGAGGTCGCCGAGCTCAAGGACAACATCAACCAGATGATCGCGCGACTGCGCGAGACCACCGAGGTCAACGCCCAGCAGGACTGGCTGAAGTCCAACCTGGCCCGGATCGGCAGCAAGATGCAGGGCCAGCGCGATCTCTACGCAGTCTGCCAGATGATCATCAGTGAGATGGCGCCCGCGGTCAACGCCCAGCAGGGCACGGTCTACCTGCTCGACTTCATCGAGGGTGACAAGCTGCGCTACGTCGCCGGCTACGGCTCGGTGCCCCGGCGTCGCTCGGACGGCACCTTCCTGTTCGGCGAAGGACTCATCGGGCAGGCGGCCCTGGAGCGCGACCGTATCCGGGTCGAGCACGTACCCGCCGGCTACCTCAACATCCGTAGCGGACTCGGCGAGGCGCCGCCGTGCGACCTGGTCGTCGTGCCGGTCGTGTTCGAGAACCAGGTGCTCGGCGTCATCGAGCTGGCCTCGTTCTCGCCGTTCTCCGAGCTGCACCTCACCCTGGTCGACCAGCTCGTCGACACCATCGGGGTGGTGCTGAACACGATCATGGCGAACGCTCGGACGGAGGAGCTGCTGGCCCAGTCCCAGCGGCTCACCCAGGAGCTGCGTTCGCAGTCGGTCGAGCTGCAGCGGACGAACAACGAGCTCGAGGAGAAGGCGGCGCTGCTCGAGGAGAAGAACCACGAGATCGAGCTGGCCCGCATCGGGTTGGAGGAGAAGGCCGAGCAGCTGGCGCTGTCGTCGCAGTACAAGTCGGAGTTCCTGGCGAACATGAGCCACGAGCTGCGCACGCCGCTCAACAGTCTGCTCATCCTCGCCAAGCTGCTGGCCGACAACCCGGACCGTAACCTCTCCCGCAAGCAGATCGACTTCGCCGAGACGATCCACTCCGCCGGTTCCGAGCTGCTCGAGTTGATCAACGATATCCTGGACCTGTCGAAGGTCGACGCCGGGAAGATGAACGTCGATGCGACCACCGTGCGCACAGCGGCGCTCTGCGACGCGGTCGCCGGGGTCTTCGGCCCCGTGGCGGAGGAGAAGGGCCTGTCATTCCAGGTCAACCTCGCTCCCGACGTGCCAGCCGAGTTCGTCACCGACGAGCAGCGCCTCCAGCAGGTGCTGAAGAACCTCCTGTCGAACGCGGTGAAGTTCACCGACACCGGCACCGTCCGGCTCGACGTCACCGTCGCCCGGTCGGATCTGCCCTTCCTCTCGCCGAGCCTGTGTTCCGCGGGCACGGTGTTGTCGTTCGCGGTCACCGACACCGGAATCGGGGTCGCCGCCGAGAAGCTTCGGATGATCTTCGAGGCGTTCCAGCAGGCGGATGGCACGACGTCGCGTCGCTACGGCGGCACCGGGCTCGGCCTGTCGATCAGCAAGGAGATCGCCCGCCTGCTGGGCGGCGCCATCGCGGTCTCCAGCGTGGTCGGCCGTGGGAGCACCTTCACCCTCTACCTGCCGTCGGCCCCGCCGGCGCAGATGCCGTCCTTCGGGGTCACGCCGGGCGAGCCGGACAACGTTCTCATGATCGTCGATCCGTCGGGCCAGTACCTCGGGCGGCGGTCGGGTGAGAGGGTGGACGCGGGAGCGGGTG
The DNA here is from genome assembly GCF_977927575.1 of Frankia sp. CcCS3. Lineage (NCBI taxonomy): Bacteria > Bacillati > Actinomycetota > Actinomycetes > Frankiales > Frankiaceae > Frankia > Frankia sp. CcCS3. The sequence goes on along the minus strand of NZ_CDWRCL010000072.1, from coordinate 4,618 downwards.
GCGGACCCGCGTCCGCCGGCCGCGATGCCGGGCCCGCGAACGGATGGCAGAGCCCCGACGCGGACCGGTTCGGCACGACGGCACTCGTACCTTCGTCCCCGACCTCGTCCCCGACCTCGTCCCCGCCGACCTCGTCCCCGACCCGTTCCGGGTCCGGCGCGGGGGGAACCGCCGGGCACGGGGGCACGGGTGGAATCGGCAGCGCCCACTGGTCCGCCGCGGCCGGCGGGCCGGCGGATGGCTCGGCGGCCTTCACCTCGGGCTGGCGGCCGAGCGAGCCCGTCACGGTGGGGACTCCGTTCCTCACCGAGTCCACCGAGTCCGCCAGCCGCCCGCTGACCGAGGGATCGGAAGGATCCGATCCCCTGGTCGGTGCCACGGTGCTGGTCGTCGACGACGACGTCCGCAACGTCTTCGCGCTCACCAGTGCGCTGGAGATGTACGGCATGCGGGTCCTCTACGCCGACAACGGTCATGATGCGATCCGTATGCTGCAGCAGGACACCCCGCCCGTGCACCTCGTGCTGATGGATATGATGTTGCCGGGCATGGACGGCAATGAAACGACCTCGATGATCCGTGACATGCTGGCGTTCGCGGATCTGCCGATCTTGGTGCTGACTGCCAAGGCCATGCCGGGAGACCGGGAGAAGAGCATCACCGCCGGGGCCACCGACTACATCACCAAGCCCGTGGATCTGGACCATCTCCTCGGGGTGATGCGGTCGTATCTGTATTGATCAGATCGCGTATGGTGCGCATCGGGTGGCTATCGGTGGGGCGGTGAGATGCCGTCGGGAGCGATCAGTGATCGTGGAGGGGTGGCGACGCCCACCACGGGTCGGTAGGGCGATCGGGAAGGAGGAGGCAGGCGGGTGACCGAGCGGACCAGCGGTTCCGTCGACGGCGAAGGTGGGCCGAGCACGGAACGGCCCCGCAGCAAGATCCTGCTGGTCGACGATCGAGCGGACAACCTGATGGCCTTGGAGGCGATTCTCGCCTCGCTGGATCAGGATCTCGTCACGGCGTCGTCGGGTGATGGACGGTTTCGAGACAGCGCACCGGATCAAGCAGCGGGGGCGTACCCGAGACACTCCGATCATCTTTCTGACGGCGATCGACCGCGAGCCGCACCACGCGTTCCGCGGCTACGCTGTCCGCGCGGTCGACTACATCGCGAAGCCTTTCGACCCCTGGTTGCTCCGGGCCAAGGTCAGCGTCTTCGTCGAGCTGTTCGAGAAGAACGAGCGGCTGGCCGAGCTGGTCCACCAGCGTGTTCGCGACTTTGATTCTCTGACGGAGATCGCGGAGCGGCTGATCGCGTTGGACGTCCTGTTGGAGGGCAGCGGCCGCAGCTCCGCCGAGGAGACCCTCGCGGCGGCCGGGGCCGAGGTCCGCGGACTCGTCGCTCGGTTGCAGCCCTTCGCTCGGCCGACGAACGCCTGATCGTCCACGGCGCCGGCCGGCGCCCGCCGGCGGGCGCCGGCCTCCCGCCAGCATTATGCGGGATGGCGTGGGTGCGGCTGCTCGACCACTACAAGGGGGCGCCCGGCCCATGGCCCGCGCCGATAACATGAATTTGTCGACCAGATCCGCCGCCGTGCCGGCACGGCCGGTTTGTGTAGTCGTAGGAGGTTTCGTCATATGGCGATATCCCGGCGCAACCTCCCTGGGCTCACTGGGACTGATCTCCAGACTATCGGTCCGTATACAGTTGAACGGAAGCTGGTCGACGCCAGGACAGGACCGGTGTTTCTTGCACGTAACGGCGAGGCGCGTCCGGTCCTCGTCAAGACGATCACCGCGCCCTTCGGGCGGGACACAGAGTTCCGTCGGCGCCTGCGCGTCGACCTCGACAACATCCGCCGGTTGGCGCCGTCCTGCCTCGCCGCCATCCTCGACCTCGACACGGGCGCTCGCCCCCCCTACGTCGTCGCGGAGTTCATCGACGCCCCGACTCTCGCCGCAACCGTCGCCGACGGCGGAGCGTTGTCCGGACCGGACACCCACCGGCTCGCCGTCGGGCTGGCGACGGCTCTGGCCGCACTGCACGAATCGGAAATTTTCCTCGGCGATCTGAAGCCTATCAATGTGGTTCTTTCCGAGCGGAGGCTGCGGCTGATTGACTTCGGGCTCTTCCGAGCGATGAATGCGGTAAGCATGAATAATCCGGGCGGACCGCCGTCCGGTATCGGCACACTTGCGTTCATAACGCCCGAACAGGTTCTCGGACAGACCGCCACCGTCGCATCGGATGTCTTTACCTGGGGCAGCGTGCTGTTATTCGCCGTGACCGGCCGGCCGCCATTCGGTGCCGGAACGCCCCGGGTCCTGCTGCAGCGGGCCGTCTACGCGGAACCCGACCTGTCCGTGTTCAGTCCGGAGCTGCGCGAGCTGGTCGCGGCGGCGATGCGCAAGGACCCGAAGCGCCGGCCGGCCGCGGCCGAACTGCTCGAACAGCTGGTGGCCCATCCGACACGAAGCAGCGAGGCGGAGCCTGCGGTCGAGCCCACCCGGCGTCTCGCCCTGCCTGCGGGTGTCATCGAGACGCCGGTCCCGGTGCAGACGAGGCGGGCGGCCGAGTCCGAGTCGAAACCGGAGGTCGTAGGCACGAGCGACCTCGCTGCCCGTGCCATCGGTGCCATACACGGCCTCGAGATCGTGCTCGAGGCCGCGACTGAGACCGAGGCCGTGCTCGAGACCAGGGCGGTACGTGGGGCCGGGCCGGCCGCGGAGATCACGGCCGTCCCGCCGGCTGCCGCGGTCGCCCTCAGCGCCGTCCGTACCGGAGCAGAGCCGCGGATGCGTCCGTCGTCTCCCGGTCCGTCGGCCCCCGTGGCCGGTGCGCCTGCCCCACAGCCCACCGCGGCCGCGAGCGCGCGCGCAAGCCACGTCCAGGAGAAAACCGGGAACGTCTCCGCCTTATCGTCATCATCGTCACCGCGGGATCACCTGGACCGCGGGTGGCTCCGACGCGTGCTCTCGATTGGCGTGGCGGCCTCGGTGCTCGTCCTCCCGACCGTTGTGATCGTCGATACGCTGCGGGAGCGCAGCGCGGCGGCCACGTCGCGCGAGGCGGCCCGTGGCGCGATGCGCCTTCTCGACCGGGAACCGGATCTCGCCGGTCAACTCGCCGTCTCGGCCTACCGCACGGCTCCGACCTCGGCCGCGGCGGAGGCGCTGGTCAATGCGAGCGTCCGGCAGATCGGGCCGGCGACGGGAGCGATCCGCGATCTGCTGATCACCCCGGATGGTCGATATCTAATTATCATCGGTGACTTCGGCGGGTCGGTGTGGAGCATCATCGGTCCTGGCCGGGTGCGTCACGTTACCGACCTGCCCGCGGTGGCCGCAGCCACGGGAGATCGCAGCCCCCTCGCGGCCGGGATCGCCCCGGCGGCAATGGTGAAGGGCCTGCTCGCCGTCGCGCTGGTACCCGCATCCGGTCCAGCCATGGGGGTGCGGGCGTCCACGACCATGGTGACGGCGGGGACGGACCGGGTGATCCGGTTATGGCGGCTGGCCCAGCCCGGGCTCACGGACGACGGTGACCTTCAGTCGGCGATCAAAATCGGTCAGCGAGTGAGTCTGCTCGCCGAGCTGCGGGGACACACGGGTACGGTGGCGAGCGTCGCGGTGAGCGCGGATGGCCGGACCCTGGCCTCGGCGGGTGCCGATCGCGTCGTCCGTCTCTGGGACATCAGCCACCCGCAGAATCCTCGCGCCCTCGCCGAACTGCCCCAGCCGGCGGAGGTCACCAGCCTCGCCTTCACGCCCGACGGCGACTCGCTCGCCGTCGGGGGGGCAGGCCATCTCTCCGTCTGGGATGTGACCGCTGCCGGGCAACCGCGCCGCCGGGCCCACCTGACCGCGGCCGCCACTGTCCGCAAGCTCCTCGCCAGCCCGGACGGCCGGTGGCTCGCTGTGGCGAGTACCTCCGACGGCGGCTCGTTGACGGAGATCTATGGGCTGGACAGCCCCCGGGGACTGCACCGCCTCACCGCCATCGCGAGCCGACCGGGCCAGGCCGGTTCGATCGCGCTCTCCGCCGACGGGCGGGTCCTCGCTGTCAGTACCCCGGCCGGTCAGGTGACCCTCTGGGACATGCGCTCACCGTCCCGGCCGGTGCAGCCGGCCACCCTGCCGGTCGGCACCGCGCCGACGGCGACGGTCTTCGGACTTCTGGGACATGAGGGCGTCCTCGCCGGCGTGGCCGGTGACGCCGTCCGTCTCTGGCAGCTCGACCTGCTCGCGGCCGAGGACGAGATCTGTGCCAGGGCCGAGGGCCGCATCAATCGGGAGCAGTGGCGGACCTACCTCGGTCACCGGCGCTACGACCCGCCCTGTGACTGACCCGGCCGGCTATCGCGAGAAGTGGCGCGCGGCGCCGTAACCGGGGCCCTGTTCCGGGCGGCCCGTCCGGGACGTCCATCGCCACTGGACCGAGATGCGTCCGGCGACGTGCTCCCGGACCCTGGGCACCGCGTGCAGCCAGTCGGCCTGGGCCCGACCTCCCAGCACGATCAGATCACCGCCGGCCGGGGAGAGGTCGCGAGCGCCGGATGCCTCCGGGTCGTCGAGGATCCGTCGGCCGGGCGGCAGGTGGCGGGACTTGATC
>NZ_CDWRCL010000071.1:0-16351 GCF_977927575.1 Frankia sp. CcCS3 | reverse complement strand
TGGCTCATCGCACGCACGTGCGGAAGACAAGCCTAGACGCCCGCCAGGACGGGATGCTCACCTGGCCGCAGATCCGGGCGTTCGGTATCACCCGGCGTCAGCTCAACCGGCTGATACGCGACGATGCGTGGTCGGTTCCCTATCGGGGCACGTTCCTCCTGCCCGGTGCCCATGCCGTACGTGGGTCCGTGCGGGCTGCGTTGGTCGGTCGTCCCAGGGCCGTTGTCTGCGGTATCACCGCCGCGCGCCTTCTCGCCCTGGAGGGTCTTCCGAGGTCCCTGCCATTGTGGACGGGGCGAGCCCGCGGCCCGATGGGGCCCGATGGTGCGATTCCGTGCGCTCGCCGTCACGGTCTCCCATCGACCGCTCCGCCCCGGCAGGAGACCCCTCCCGGCCGGGTCTGCCGGGGTCGGTTCCCCGCGAGGCAACGGATACGGGGCGGCGACGAACGGCCTACCAAGCCGAGTCGGTGCATCTTCTTGTCCCCCCTGCGGTGGGCGCGGTGGCGCACACTCCGGGGCTGGTGGTGCACCGGGGCTGGTGCGACGCTGACGAACGGCGACTGCTGTCGGGTATTCCGGTGACGACGGTCGAGCGGACTTTGGCCGATCTCGTGCTGGACAGTGATCGGGAGACCGCGGTCAGCCTGTTGGACGCCGCCCTGCGGGGCGGGCATCTGGACGACGTCCACCGGGTGCGGGCGGCGGCCGCGCGCCGCTGGGGCACAGCCGAACGGCGAGGTTGGTTCGATCTGGTCGACCGACGGGCCGAGTCTCCGCTGGAGACGCGACTGCGGTTGTTGCTCACCGATGCGGGTCTGGCGCCCGAACAGCTCCAATGGCCGGTATGGGAGCCCGACGTGCCCGGCCAACTCTCACCCGGCGGTTCGGGCTCGGCTCCGACGACCTCGTCCGCCGGCAGGGGCCGATCTGCGGGGCTCGTTGCGCGGCTGGACATGGCCTGGCCCAGTTGTCTGCTGGCCGTCGAGGCCGACGGCGCCGCCTTCCACGAGGATCCCCACGCACTCTTCCGGGATCGGGTCCGGCAGAACGCCCTGCTCGCCCTCGGCTGGAGGCTCCTCCGGTTCACCTGGGCCGATGCCCTGAGCCGGCGAAGATACGTCGTGGAGATGGTGGAGCAGATGCTCCTCCGCCAGCGGCAGCAGTGACCTGGCGGGGGAGCCCGGGGGCCCGGGGGAGTTCGGGGGAGTTCGGGGGAGCAAGGCACGGTTCGCGGGGCCGGGACCGTGCCTTGCTCCCCCAGATTCGCCCGTTCCGGGTGCTGGCCGGTGCTGGTGGGTGCTGGGTCAGACGGCGGAGATGGCGCGCAGGACGTCCATGCGGGCGGCGCGCCGGGCGGGGAAGACGGCGGCGAGCACGCCGAGGATCGCCCCGGTGAGGACCACGAGCAGGATCGTCCGTACCGGGTAGGCGAACGTGCTGATTCCCAGGGAGGCCAGCGCCTTCGTCAGCGCCCAGCCGAAGATGCTCCCGACGACGACGCCCAGCACGGCTCCGAAGACCGAGATGATCATTGATTCAAGGATGACCATCAGCCTCATCTGCGACCGCGTCATGCCGACCGCACGCAGCAGACCGATCTCCCGGGTCCGTTCGATTACCGAGAGCGCCAGGGTGTTGACGATACCGAACAGTGCGATGACGACTGCCAAGGCCAGCAGCACGTAGATGAACCCGAGCAGCTGGTCGACCTGCTTCTCCTGCTGTGCGACGAACTCGGACTGGTCCCGGACCGCCACGGTGGCGAACGACTTGACCACCGTGGCGATCTCGGCCCGGACCATCGCCGGGTCTGCCCCGCTCGCCCTCTTCACCAGGACAAACAGGTCGAGGTCATCGGTGGAATGCCGGGCGAACTCGCTCGTGGAGATGATCCACTTGCCGGCTACCTGGCTCTTCTTGTAGGTGCCCACCAGGGTCAGCTCCGCGCGGCCGTCAGCGAAGGTGACCGGGACCTTCTGCCCCACCCGTAGCTGGTGGTCCGCGGCGGTGGAGTCCTCGGCCAGGATCGTGCCGTCGCCGAGGGCGTGGACGTCACCGGTCACCTCCTTGATGGCCAGCATCTTGACCAGACCCGCCGGGTCGCCGGCCAGCACCTGGGAGCTCTGCCCGGAGATCTTCACCAGGCCGCCCCGAAGACCCGTGGCGATCTCGATGCCGGGCTTGCCGGCCAGCTCGCGAGCCACCTCACCGCTGAATCCCTGCCCGAAGTTCTGGGGAGTCAGGTAGAAATTGGCGCCGAGGCTGTTCGACACTGTCTCCCGCACCGACTCCTTGATCGACTGTCCGAGCACGGAGAAGGCGCTGACCAGGGCGAGTCCGATCATCAACGCGGAGGCGGTGGAGGCGGTCCGGCGCGGGTTGCGCATCGCGTTCTCCCGGCCGAGCCGGCCGGTGGCCCCGAACATCCTCGCCAACGGTGCGCCGAGGATCCGGATGATCGGTCCGGACAGCAGCGGTGAGAGGGTGGCGACGCCGAGGAAGATCCCCGCCGCGCCCACCCCGACGGCGGTGGCTCCCGGCTTGCCCGCCGAGGCAGTGCCGAGGATCATCAGGACGATGCCGAGCGCGGTGAGCACCGACCCGGCGATCGCCCGGGAGCGCAGCGAGCGGGTCGGCAGCACGTAGGTCTCCCGCATCGCCGCGATCGGTGGCACCGACGCGGCCTTGCGGGCTGGCACGAACGCCGCCGCGGCGGTGATGAGCACACCGACGGTGTAGGCGATCACGACGGTGCGGGGGCGGAAGACCAGCGCACCGCTGGGCAGCTCCACGCCGAACAGGCCGACGGCGGCGCGCAGCAGCAGCGCGAGCCCCGCGCCGGCCACCAGGCCGGCACTGGCCCCGGCGAAGCCGACCAGCGCCGCTTCGACCTGCAGGGACACCTGGACCTGACGTTTGCTCGCCCCGATCGCTCGCAGCAGGGCCAGTTCCCGCACCCGTTGGGCGACGAGCATCGTGAAGGTGTTGAAGATGATGAAGGCGCCAACGAAGACCGAGATGGCGGCGAAGATCAGCAGAAAGGTGGAGAAGCCGCTGACGGCGTTCTGCACGGCACTGGCGCTCTCATCCGCTAACTGCCTGCCGGTGATCGCCTCGACACCCGGCGGGAGCGCGGCGGCGACTCGGGCCCGCAGCTCCTCCTGGGTCAGGCCGGGCTTGGCGGCCAGGTGGATCGCGCTGAACCGGTCGGGCGCGAGCAGGACCCGCTGGGCGGTGGCGGTGTCGAACGCGGTGATGGCGGCGCCCCCGAGACTGTCCTGACCGCCGATCCGGAAGGTGCCGACCAGGGTGTACTGCGCGGGCGGACCCTTGGTCTGCACCGAGATCTTTGCCCCGAGCGGCAGGTGGAGCTTCTCCGCGGTCGCCCGGTCGACGACGATCTCCCCGGGGCCGGGCGGGCGACCCTCGGCGATCTCCTCCGCCGAGGTGGGCTGATCCCCGGTCCAGCTGATACCGATCCCCGGCGCACCGTTGGTGTTCGAGGGCTTGCCGGTGGCCGGGTCGACGAGGACGGCCTGGCCGTTGACCTTGCCAACCGCCACCCGCACCCCGTCCACTCCGGCGGCGGTGGGGAGGAGCGAGGCCGGTAGCGGCGGGCGGCCGACGTCGCTCGTCGGGTCGATCGCGTTGACCGAGCGCACGGCGACGCTGACGTTCTTGTTGATGTTGGTGAAGAGGGTGTCGAACGTCCGGTTGAGGGTGTCGGTCAGGACCAGGGTCCCGGTCACGAAGCTCACCCCGGCGACGACCGCCAGCATGGAGAGCACCAGCCGGACCTTGCGGGCCAGCAGGCTCTTGAGGGTGGCGCGCAGCATCGGCTCAGGTCCAGCCCGCCGGCTCCGTGTCATCCGGGTGGTAACTGTCCCGTCCGCCGTCAACACGGCCGGGGCCGTCGACATGGCCGGAGCCGTCAACATGGCCGGGGCGAGGACCGAAACCGCCGGTGCGGCCGGGGTCGGTGAGTGGAGGCCCGCCGCCAGGGCTCGGCACCGGCCGGTGGTGGGAGCGGCCGGAGTGGTACTCCTCACCGTGGCGCGTGCCGCCGACCCGCCTGGAGGCCGGCTGCCCACCGGCGTCGGGCCCGAGGTCCGGGGCGGGGATTGCCTCGAACTGGCCGGTGCGCCGCTCCGGGTAATGGCTCTGATAGGGATCGTGCTCGTCCCGCCCGTAGGTCGGCTGGTCTGGGTAGACCTGGTCTGGGTAGCCACCGGCAGGCCCGTAGCGACCGTCGGTGTCGTTATGGTCGTCGCGGTAGCGGGGGGTGCGCCTGTCGGCGTCGTGTTCTTCGAAGCCACCGTCCCGGCCGTCAGCGATCTCGCCGTCGGCCGCCAAGCCGTCCGCGGCGGCGTCGAGGTGCTTCATCCGGTCCAGCACCTCCTCCGCGGTCGGGTTCGCGATCGCGTCAACGAGTCGACCGTCGGCAAGGAAGATCACTTCGTCCGAGTAGGACGCCGCCGTCGCGTCGTGGGTGACCATGACGATTGTCTGCCCGAGTTCGGAGACCGAGTCACGCAGGAACGACAGCACCTCGGCTCCCGACCGGGAGTCGAGGTTGCCGGTCGGCTCGTCGGCAAAGATGATCTCCGGCCGGGTGACCAGTGCCCGCGCGCAGGCAACCCGTTGCTGCTGACCGCCCGAGAGTTCGCTCGGCCGGTGCTTCAACCGCGGTGCGAGACCGACCGCGTCAACGACGGTGCGCATCCAGGCCCGGTCCGGCGAACGCCCGGCGATGCTCAACGGCAGCGTGATGTTCTCGGCCGCGGTCAGCGTGGGCAGCAGGTTGAACTGCTGGAAGATGAACCCGATGCGGTCGCGACGCAACTGGGTCAGTTGCTTGTCGGACAGCCGGGACAGGTCCACATTGCCGATGAAGACCCGTCCCCGGGTGACCGTGTCCAACCCGGCCAGGCAGTGCATCAGCGTCGACTTCCCCGACCCGGACGGCCCCATGATTGCGGTGAATCGGCCGCGGGGGAAGGCCAGGTTGATCTCGCGCAGTGCCGTGACGGTGGTATCACCGGAGCCATAGACCTTCGTCAGCTTGGCGGCGCGGGCCGCGGGTGCGGCGTCCGGTCCGTCTTCTCGCCGGCCGCCCGGGTGCTCGGGAGCCCGGCCGTCGCGGCCGGCAGCGTACTCGCCGGGCCGCGACCCGCGGTCCTCCCGGCCGGGCGGGCTGCCCGCGACCGCGCCCCGCTTCCCGCCTCGGGACGATCCGGTCCGTCGGGCCATCGTGATGTCCTCTCCCTCGCGGCGCGCTGTGTCTCTCTCGACGTCTCTCGACACGGTCTCTCTCGACACGTCGTGCCTGTCCTGCCTGCGCTCGGCCCCGACTGACCTGGGGCGGCCGTTCGGCTACCGTGGTCGATCTCCCCAACGACCGAACGATGATCGGCATCTCGCCGTCGCCGACTGTACCGCTGGCAGTACTGAAGATCCGATCGATATTACTTTTGGTAATCGGGTGATCTGGAGTGCCCCCGAGGAGGCCCGGTGGAGCCACCGCCGCCGGCGAGCCGAGGATGTCGGCACCGTAAACGGGCTGTCCGCGGGGAACGGGGCCCGGCCTGAGACCGCCATCAGCCGTCCGCCTCGCAGACGGTGGTGGCGGCCTCGTCGAGCGGCACCATGGATGTCTGCTGCGGTAGCGGTGGTGGGGTGCCGCCGAAGGCTGGGCATCGAGCCTGATGGTCGCACCAGGAACACAGTCTGTTCGGGGTGGCGCGCCAGTCCCCGGTGCGGTGCGCGCGGTCGATCGCCGCCCACAGGGCCTCGATCCGCCGCTCGGTGGCCCGCAGGTCGGCCTCGTCGGGGGTGGCCCGCAGCCAGGTGCGGTCGCCGAGGTAGTACAGCCGCAGCTCGCGCGGGAGCACTCCACGGATCCGCCAGAGCAGCAGGGCGTAGAACTTCATCTGGAACATCGCCGAGCTCTCGAACGCCGGACCGGGCGAGCGGCCGGTCTTGTAGTCGACCACCCGCAGGGCGGGTCCCTGCGCCGTGGTCGCCTCGTCGAGCCGGTCCAGGTAGCCCCGCAGCCGCAGGCCGGAGTCGAGCACGTGCTCGACGTACAGCTCGCGGGCCACCGGCGCCAGTCGTGACGGATCCTCCAGCGCGAAGTACCCGGCGAGCAGTTCGCGGGCCGACTCCAACCATGCCGCCAGTTCGTCGCGGCCACCGAACAGCGTATCGACCGCCGGCTCGCGGGCGCGCACCGTATCCCAGGCCGGCTCGACCAGCTCCCGTGCGGCCTGCAGGGTACGCCGGGACGCCGGGAGATCGAACAGCTTCTCCAGGACCGCGTGCACCACAGTCCCGCGGGTCGCGGCCTCGCTCGGCGGCTCGGGGAGCCGGTCGACGACCCGGAACCGGTAGCGCAACGGACAGTTGACGAAGTCCGCCGCCCGCGACGGTGACAGTGAACCAATCAACGGCCGGGGTGCGGCCGACGCCACCGGTCCCGGGATGGCAGGAGAGCGCTGCGTCGAGGTCATGTCCTGGACCCTAGATCCCCCCACCGACATCTTTGCCACTCGGTCCCGGACGACGGGTCGGAGTATGGTCCGTAGCATCGGATCCATGGCGGATCAGCACGGCGGCGCGGGTTCGGGCGGCGCAGGCTCGAGCGCCCACGGCGGCGCGAGCCCGGCGGGGCAGGCTCCAAGTGAGCGCCCCCCCGGCGTGCTGGTCGGGCGGATCCGCGGCGTTCCCATCGTCATCTCGCCGTTCGCCATCGTCTTTGCCGTCCTCGTCGCCTACCTGCTCTCCGGCTCGATCCGCGACCGGCTGCCGCTGGCGTCCGACGGGCGGACCCTCGCGCTCTCCTCGTTGATCTCTATCGGCTTCCTGGCCTCCCTGCTCGCCCACGAGATCGGTCACGCTCTGACGGCGCTGGCGTTCGGTCACACCGTGCGGTCCGTAACCCTGCACGGCTTCGCCGGGTTCACCGAGTTCGAGCCGGAGCCCCGCAGTGCCGGCCGCGAGTTCCTGATCGCCTTCGTCGGCCCGGCGGTCAACGGGGTGCTGGCCGCCGGCTGTCACCTCGGCCTGCTCGGCCTCGACGACACCAGCGATGCCGGCGCGGTCCTGCACGATCTCAGACTCATCAACATCGCGTTGTTCCTCTTCAACCTGGCACCCGGCCTCCCGCTGGACGGTGGACGGGTGGTCGTCGCCGCGGTGTGGGGCCTGACGCGCGACAAGCTGCGGGGGCTGCGGGCCGGTGCCTACGGCGGGTTCGTCGTCGCCGCCGGCCTGGTCGTCTGGGGTGCGTCGACCTCCGACGGCATCGGCATGGTGTACACCTATGCCCTGGCGGGCTTCCTCGCGTTCGCGGCCTACCAGTCGCTGCGCGCCGCGCAGGTGCGGGAGCGGCTGCCCGGCCTGTGCGCCGGCCGCCTTGCGCGCCGGACGCTGCCCGTCGAGGGTGCCGTCCCGCTGGCGGAGGCGCTGCGGCGAGCCCAGGAGGTCGGCGCCACCGCCGTCGCGGTGATCGACCGTGACGACAGTCCCCTGAAGATCATGAATGGCTCCGCGGTCGACGCGCTGCCGGAGCATCGGAGACCCTGGATGACCGTGGATGAAGTGAGTCGGGTGATCTCGCCCGGCATGGTCCTCGACGCCGATCTGGAAGGCGAGGCCCTGCTGGCGGCTGTGCAGCGGGTGCCGGCGTCGGAGTACCTCGTGGAGCAGGCGGGCCGCCCGGTCGGCGTGCTCGCGATGGTGGATCTCGTCGCCCATATCGATCCGGCCGCCGCCGCCCGCATGGTGGCGTCCCGGTGAGCGCCCCGCCCGACGAGCCGGTGTCCCCGGGGGAGGTGCCGTCCCTGGCCGGCGGTTACGCTCCGCCCCCGACCGGCGCCGCTCATCGCCGGGGCCTGTTCACCAAGGGCGACCGGGTGCAGCTGACCGATCCCAAGGGGCGCCGGCACACCGTCGTCCTCGAACCGGGCAGGCAGTTTCACACCCACCGGGGAGCCGTCGAGCATGACGCCCTGCTCGGCCGGCCGGAGGGGATCGTCGTCACCAGCACGGGTGGCACCGACTACCTGGCGCTGCGCCCGCTGCTCGTCGACTTCGTGCTGTCCATGCCGCGCGGGGCGACCGTGGTGTACCCCAAGGATGCGGCGCAGATCGTCACCTATGCGGACATCTTCCCGGGCGCCCGGGTGCTGGAGGCCGGCGTCGGGTCCGGGGCGCTGTCGTGCTCGCTGCTGCGTGCCATCGGCGACTCCGGGCGTCTGGTCTCCTACGAGCGGCGCGCGGACTTCGCCGAGATTGCCCGGCGCAACATCGAGGCGTTCTTCGGCGGCCCGCATCCCGCCCACACCGTGCTGGTCGGGGACCTGGCCGAGACAACCGAGCGTGACGTCGACCGGGCCGTCCTCGACATGCTCGCGCCCTGGGAGGTCGTTGACGCCGTCAGCGCGGCGCTGGTGCCCGGCGGGGTGGTCTGTGCCTACGTCGCTACCACCACCCAGCTTTCCCGGATCGTCGAGACGCTACGGGCGCACGGCACGTTCACGGAGCCCGCGGCGTGGGAGTCGATGATGCGGGACTGGCATGTCGAGGGTCTGGCCGTGCGGCCCGGTCACCGCATGGTCGGCCACACCGGTTTCCTGGTGACCGCGCGGCGCCTCGCCGAGGGGGTCACTCCTCCGGTGCGCCGCCGCCGGCCGGCGAAAGGCGCGCCGATCGGCCTCGACCCCGCCCTCGAGCCCGGGTCCGAGCCCAGCTCTGAGACCGGGTCCGAGACCGACCGGTCCCGGGATGCCGACCCAGGGTCGGCGACGATCCAGCCGATGTGACGTATCCCATGGGGTCCCAGGGGGCAGGCCATTCCCATGGGGTTCCATGGGGCAGGCCGTGGTCGCGAGTGTGCCGGCCGGGCGGGCCAGTCGTCAGCCGACGGGCCCGCCGGCCTCCAGCGTGCCGTCGGGGCGTTCCACGTAGATGCACGTCCCCGGGCACTCGTCGGCCGCGTCGACCACCGCGTCGACGAGCGGCAGCGGCACCGGGACGTAGGCGCCGGGCTGCATCTGCAGCTCCCCCGCGCTGTCCTTGACGTAGGCCAGACCGTCGACGTCGAACTCGAAGACGGCGGGAGCGAGCTGCACGCACAGACCGTCGCCGGTGCAGGCATCTTGGTCGACCCTTACCCGCAGGTCTGCCGAAACGCCCGGCTTCGCTGGAGTTGCCACAGGGCTCCGATCTTCTGTCAGCATGGCACCGTAACCCGCTGTTTACGGCAAAGCTGGATCGTCCTTGCCCGACCGGCCTGCCAGCGGCGGTCACAACGGTAGTGTGGGTGCGTCCCGGTCAGCACGGGGGAGGTGGAGGCGCAGTGTCCGGTCCCCGTTCGGGCTCTGGCTCCGATGGGAGCACGGGTCGTCCAGGTGATGCCGAATCACGGCGGTCGGCGTACGAGAAGGAAACACACGAGCTCACGACGCAGGTCGCCTTCCTGGAAGAGGAAGTGACCATGCTGCGGCGTAGGTTGTCCGAATCGCCCAGGCAGCTCAGGGTGCTGGAGGAACGGCTCGCGGAGATCCAGGCGGAGTTGTCGGCTGTCACGGGACAGAACGACAGGCTCGTCGCGACCCTCCGCGAGGCGCGAGACCAGATCGTCACCCTGAAGGAGGAGGTCGACAGGCTCGCGCAGCCGCCCAGCGGCTACGGGATCTTTGTCTCCTCCTACGACGACGGCACCGTCGACGTGTTCACTCAGGGCAGAAAGCTCCGGGTGACCGTGTCGCCGAGCGTCAACATCAGTGATCTCTTGCCCGGCCAGGAGGTCATGCTCAACGAGGCGCTGAACGTGGTCGAGACGCGCGCGTTCGAGCGGCAGGGTGAGATCGTCCTACTCAAAGAGGTCCTCGAGGGCGGGGACCGGGCGCTGGTGCTCGGTCACACCGACGAGGAGCGGGTGGTCATGCTGGCCCAGCCGCTGCTCGACGGACCGATCCGGTCCGGGGACTCGTTGTTGATCGAATCCCGTTCTGGCTACGCCTTCGAGCGGATTCCCAAGTCCGAGGTCGAGGAGCTCGTCCTCGAAGAGGTTCCCGACATCGGCTACGAACAGATCGGCGGCCTGAAGAGCCAGATCGAGTCGATCCGGGACTCGGTCGAGCTGCCGTTTCTGTACAAGGAGCTCTACCGGGAGCATCAGCTCAAGCCACCGAAGGGTGTGCTGCTCTACGGCCCGCCCGGCTGCGGCAAGACGCTGATCGCCAAGGCGGTCGCCAATTCGCTGGCCAAGAAGGTCGAGGCGAAGACCGGCCAGGGCACCGGTCGGGCGTTTTTTCTGAACATCAAGGGTCCCGAGCTGCTCAACAAGTTCGTCGGCGAGACCGAGCGGCAGATCCGGCTGGTGTTCCAGCGGGCGCGCGAGAAGGCGTCCGAGGGGATGCCGGTGATCGTGTTCTTCGACGAGATGGACTCGATCTTCCGGACCCGTGGCTCGGGGGTGTCCTCGGACGTGGAGAACACGATCGTCCCGCAGCTGCTCAGCGAGATCGACGGCGTCGAGCAGCTTGAGAACGTCATCGTGATCGGCGCGTCCAACCGCGAGGACATGATTGATCCGGCGATCCTGCGGCCGGGTCGGCTCGACGTGAAGATCAAGGTGGAGCGGCCCGACGCCGAGGCGGCTCGGGACATCTTCGCCAAGTACGTCGTGCCGGAGCTGCCGCTCTACCCGGATGACCTGGCCGAGTTCGGCGGTAACCGGGAGGCGACCGTTCAGGCCATGATCCAGCGCGTGGTCGAGCGGATGTACGCGGAGAGCGAGGAGAACCGCTTCCTCGAGGTGACCTACGCCAACGGAGACAAGGAGGTCCTGTACTTCAAGGACTTCAACTCCGGTGCGATGATCGAGAACATCGTCGCCCGGGCCAAGAAGATGGCGGTCAAGGAGCACATCGAGGGCGGGCAGAAGGGGCTGCGCATGCAGTACCTGCTCGCCGCCTGCATGGACGAGTTCAAGGAGAACGAGGACCTCCCGAACACGACCAACCCGGACGACTGGGCCCGGATCTCCGGCAAGAAGGGTGAGCGGATCGTCTACATCCGCACGCTTGTCACCGGAACGAAGGGTACCGAGGCCGGCCGTTCGATCGACACGATCGCGAACACCGGCCAGTATCTGTAACGGTCGCAGTACCTGTAACGGCCGGTACCTGTAAGGGGCTCGGGTCCCGCCCGACGGCGGGACCCGAGCCAACGCCGTGGGCCCCGGGGCCCACGGCGTTGCTCTGGGCGGCGTTGCTCTGGGCATTGCGGCACTGGCACCCCTGGGTGTATCCTTCCGCCCGCATCCTCGGTGAACGCCGGTCGGTCGGACTACCGTGCCGCCACCGAATTCTGACGATAGGCGTGGCAGCGGACGTGTCATCCCGAGCGGCCCAGAGCAAACAAGGCAGACGTCCGGCCAACCGACCGCCCGTGCAGCACCTACGCTTGCAGAGTGAGCGCGCGCCGGATCATGGGGATCGAGACCGAGTACGGCGTATCGGTGCCCGGTCAGCCGAACACCAATCAGATGTTGGCCTCGTCGTTGGTGGTGAACTCGTATGCCAGTCGAACGTCGGCGTCGGGCAGCCGCGCCCGGTGGGACTTCGAGGAGGAGTCACCGCTGCGCGACGCCCGGGGCTTCGAACTGCCCCGCGAGCCGGCGGTCGATCCGAGCGCCCCGGCTAACGAGGACGATCTCGGCCTGGCCAACGTCATCCTGACCAGCGGGGCGCGGCTCTATGTCGATCATGCGCACCCGGAGTTCTCCTCGCCCGAGGTCACCAACCCTCGCGACGTCGTGCTGTGGGACAAGGCCGGGGAGCGGGTGATGGCCGAGGCCGCCCGCCGGGCGTTGTCTGTGCCCGGCTCCAAGCCGGTCTACCTCTACAAGAACAACACCGACAACAAGGGCGTCTCGTACGGATGCCATGAGAACTACCTGATGGCACGGTCGACGCCTTTCGGGGAGATCGTCCGCAACCTCACCCCGTTCTTCGTCTCCCGTCAGGTCGTCTGCGGGGCCGGGCGGGTCGGGATCGGCATCGACGGCCGGGAGCCGGGGTTCCAGATCAGCCAGCGGGCCGACTTCTTCGAGGTCGAGGTGGGGCTCGAGACCACGCTGAAGCGGCCCATCATCAACACCCGGGACGAGCCGCACGCCGACCCGGAGAAGTACCGCAGGCTGCACGTCATCATCGGCGACGCGAACATGAGCGAGGTCGCCACCTACCTGAAGGTGGGAACGACCTCCCTGGTCCTCGCGATGATCGAGGACGGCTGGTTCACCGCGGACCTGTCGGTGGACGGGCCCGTGGCGGCGCTGCGGGCGATCTCGCACGATCCGTCCCTCAAGCATCTGGTGACTCTGCGCGACGGTCGTCGGATGACCGCGGTGCAACTGCAGATGGAGTACTTCGAGCAGGCCCGCAAGTACGTCGAGGACCGGTTCGGTGCCGACGTCGACGGCCAGACCGCCGACATGCTCTCCCGCTGGGAGTCGATCCTCGGCCGCCTCGAGGTCGACCCGATGAGCTGCGTCCGCGAGCTCGACTGGGTCGCGAAGCTGTCGATTCTGGAGGGCTACCGGTCGCGGGACGGCCTGGCCTGGGACTCGCCGCGGCTGGAGCTCGTCGACCTGCAGTACCACGACGTCCGTCCGGACAAGGGCCTCTACAACCGCCTGGTGGCCCGGGGCCGGTTCGATCTCGTCGTCAGCGAGGAGGAGGTCACCCGGGCGATGACCGAGCCTCCCGAGGACACCCGCGCCTTCTTCCGGGGCCGCTGCCTCGCGCTCTACCCGCAGCAGGTCGCCGCCGCGTCCTGGGACTCGGTCATCTTCGACATCGGTCGGGACTCGTTGCAGCGGGTGCCGACGCTGGAGCCGCTGCGCGGCACGAAGGCGCACGTGGGCGAGCTGCTCACCCGCTGCCCCACGGCGAGTGATCTGGTGGACGCGCTCGCCGGCCGCTGAGAGCCGGCGCCGATCCCGGTCGGGAGAGCCGGCGCCGGATCCCTGGCAGGGGGTTCACGTTGCGCCCTGGGCGGACGTCGCGACGGAACGGCCGGTTCGTGATGGAGTGGACCTCTCACCGATCGAACGGATGGTGTCGGTGGGGCGGGATAGTGTCGCGCCAGGCGATCGAAGGAGGGCTTCATGGCCACCAGGGACAGCGGCGGCGGGCAGCAACACGCGGACCGTCGGGCGGAGGAGATCGACGACGTCGCGACCGAGGACACGAGTGCCTCCGACCTCAAGGAGCGGCACGAGAAGCTCTCCGAGGACGTCGATTCCCTGCTCGACGAGATCGACGACGTCCTAGAGGAGAACGCCGAGGAGTTCGTGAAGGGCTATGTCCAGAAGGGCGGCCAGTAACGGCGGTCCGTAGCCGGCCGTCCGGTAACCGGCGGGCCGGTAGCCAGTGGTATCGGGCGTCGTGGATGACGCCCGGCGGTGGTAGCTCTGGCGGGGTCGACGCCGCCGGGTGAGGCCGCGTGCCGCGGGGGCCCGGCGCCGCACCGTCCGCGTGCCCCGGCGCAGGTCGGCGGGCCGCACGTGCGGCCGTGACCGCCTTCCCTGCCGACTCGTTCGACCGGCCTGCCCGCCCGCTTCGGGGGGCGATAGCCCTATGTTGTGCTTCATCTGTAACGTCGGGCCGGGAGCCTCGGGGACGCCCCGGGCGCGCGGCTCACGTGACCGACTATCGGAAGGGGGATGCGTGGCTGATCCATTGGGGGCCGCCGGGCGCCTACCGGCTGTGTTCATGACGCCGGGAACATCGTCGTTCGCCGATTTCCTGTCGCGGTCGGCGCCGCACCTGCTGCCGGGGGCCCGGGGTGGCCTGCCGGGGCCGGTCACCGAGGTGGCGCACGGCACGACGATCGTGGCGGTGGCGTTTTCCGGTGGCGTGATCATGGCCGGTGACCGGCGCGCGACACAGGGGCACATGATCGCTCAGCGGGACGTCGAGAAGGTCCATCACGCCGACGACTACTCCTGTGTGGGGTATGCCGGCACTGCCGGGGTCGGCGCCGAGCTGATCCGGCTGTTCCAGGTGGAGCTGGA
Source organism: Frankia sp. CcCS3 (assembly GCF_977927575.1). Classification (NCBI taxonomy): domain Bacteria; kingdom Bacillati; phylum Actinomycetota; class Actinomycetes; order Frankiales; family Frankiaceae; genus Frankia; species Frankia sp. CcCS3. The sequence goes on along the minus strand of NZ_CDWRCL010000071.1, from coordinate 2,260 downwards.
GCACTACGAGAAGATCGAGGGGTCGACGCTGAGCCTGGACGCGAAGGCCAACCGGCTGGCGGCCATGGTCAAGGGAAACCTGCCGATGGCCCTGCAGGGCCTCGCCGTCGTCCCGCTGTTCGCCGGGTACGACCTCGACACGGGCAAGGGGCGGATCTTCTCCTACGACATCGCGGCGGCGAAGTCGGAGGAGCGCACGTACGAGTCGATCGGTTCGGGCTCGGTGTTCGCGAAGGGTTCGCTGAAGAAGCGGTTCCGGTCCGATCTCAGCCAGGACGACGCCGTCCGGATCAGCGTCGAGGCCCTCTACGACGCCGCCGACGACGACTCGGCGACCGGCGGGCCGGACGTAATCCGCAAGCTGTACCCGATCGTCGCGGTCGTGACGGCGGACGGCTACCGTCGCTATGCCGACGATGAGATAGAACCAGTGGTGACGGCCATCATCGCGGACCGTTCGACGAACTCGGGAGGCTGACGTGACCATGCCGTTCGGATACGCGAGCCCCGAACAGCAGGTCCGCGACAAGTCCGAGTACGCGCGCAAGGGCATCGCGCGGGGTCGCAGCGTCGTCGTCCTCACCTACGAGAACGGGATCCTGTTCGTCGCCGAGAATCCGTCGGCGACCCTGCACAAGATCAGTGAGATCTACGACCGCATCGCGTTCGCCGCGGTCGGCAAGTACAACGAGTTCGAGAATCTGCGGACGGCGGGCATCCGTCTCATGGACTCGCGTGGCTATATGTACGACCGGCGTGACGTGACCAGCCGCGCGCTCGCCAACGCCTACGCGCAGACCCTCGGTGCGATCTTCAGCGAGAGCGTCAAGCCCTACGAGGTCGAGATCGTCGTCGCCGAGGTCGGCACCTCGATCGCCGACGACCAGATCTACCGGCTGACCTATGACGGGTCGATCGCCGACGAGCGGGGCTTCGTCGCGATCGGTGGCGCCTCCGAGCAGGTCACGACGTCACTGAAGGAGCATCACCGGGACGGCCAGCCGCTCGCCGAGGCGCTGCGCGTCGCGGTGCAGGCCCTGACCGTCGGGGTGCCCCCGGGCCTGCCGCAGAATGGCGAGCGGGTCCTCGCGGCCGCCAACCTGGAGGTCGGCATGCTGGACCGGACCCGGACCCGACGGATGTTCAAGCGGATCGTGGGCCCGGCACTCGAGGGGCTGCTCGCGCAGACCTCGGCCACCTGACCCCGGCCACCCGACCGGCCCACCGTGTTCGCCGGCCATCGGTCGGTTCCTGGCAGGCCGCGATGTCCACCGGGGGAGGACTCCCCGAACCCCGGGATGCCGAGCTCCGCGTGGCATCCCGGGGTTCGAGTCTCACCCGCCCCACCATGTTTGGCATTGTACGAACCGCTCCTTTCGGGGGCGTTGTGGCTGGTAGGGCGGCGGCGGAGCTGCTTCTGCTTGGTGCGCAGGGCGGCGAGTCGGGTGGCGAGGGTTTTTTCGTCGAGGGTGCCGCGCTCGAAGGCGGACAGGTAGTGGTCGATGGCCTGGTCGGTCTGGGTGAGGTCGGTCTGGACGGTGGCGAGTTCGCCGATGCGGTCGGCGTGGGCGTTGTGGTGGAGCTGGCGGGCGTGGTGAACGGCGTCGGCGATGAGCTGCTGGTGGTCGCGGTAGAAGGCGGCGAGCGCGGTACTGCGGGCAGCGCATCCGGCCGGTGAGGTAGTAGTCGGAGTCGCTGGCGGCCCGGTGGGTGTGTTCGTCGCTGCGGATGGTGAGGATCTTCTCGGCCTCAGCGAACTGGGCCGCGTCGATGATCGGTTCGTGGGTGTCGGTGACGGTGATCTCGCGGAAGGTCAGTTCGCCGAGGTAGATGCGGTTGTCCAGGACGCGGAGCACCTGGTGTCCGGACCAGGGGCCGCCGGTGGTGGTGCGGTGGCCGCGTTCGTTGAGGGTCTTGGCGATGGCGCGGGTGCCGAGCCGGTCGCGGACGTAGAGGTTGAAGATCAGACGGACGACGGGCGCTTCCTTCTCGTCGGCGAGCAGTTTCCAGTTGGCGCGGTCGACCTGGTAGCCGAAGGGCCGGTTGCCGCCCATCCACAGGCCCTTGGCGGCTTTGCGTTCCATGCCGACGATGACCCGGTCGATGATCGTGTCGCGTTCGAACTGCGCGAACATGGCGAGCATCTGGAGCAGCATGCGGCCCATCGGGGTCGCGCGGGTTGCGGGTGGAGCGGGTGGAGCGGGTGGAGCGGGTGGAGCGGGACACTATCGCATTGACACGACGGCTCCACTAGGGCCTG